>CAMAUH010000175.1 GCA_945861365.1 Candidatus Kuenenia stuttgartensis | reverse complement strand
GATCGGCACGTTCTGATCGCCGCGGGCGGCGATCTCAGTGCGCCGACAGCCACGTGGGGCCGTGGCCCATCGCGACCTCGAGCGGCACCGCCAGCTGCGCCGCACCGACCATCGCGTCGCGCAGCAGCCGCTCCACCTGCAGCAGTTCGTCCTCGGGCACGTCGAGCACCAGCTCATCGTGCACCTGCAGCAGCAGCTTGGCGCGCAGCCCGGCCTTCGCCAACGCCGCATGCACCGCGAGCATCGCGCGCTTGACGATGTCGGCGGCAGCGCCCTGGATCGGCGTGTTGACCGCCATGTTCTCGGCGGCGATGCGCTGCATCGCGTTGGTGGAGTCGATGTCGGGCAGCGGGCGGCGGCGGCCGAACATCGTCCAGACCTCCTTCTTGTCGCGCGCCTGCTGCAGTGAGCCGTCGAGGTAGCGCTTCACGCCGGGCAGCGCGCGGAAGTAGGCGTCGATGAACTTCTTCGCCTCCGGCGGCTTCATGCCGGTCTCGGCGCCGAGCCGCGAAGCGCCCATGCCGTACATCAGGCCGTAGTTGATGACCTTCGCCTGGTTGCGCAGTTCGGGCGTCACCATGTTCGGCAGCAGCCCGTGCACCAGCGCCGCGGTGCGCGCGTGGATGTCCTCGCCGCGCTGGAACGAATCGACCAGCGCCTTGTCGCCGGACACGTGCGCGAGGATGCGCAGCTCGATCTGCGAGTAGTCGGCCGACAGCAGCACCCAATCGCGCGCGCGCGACACGAACGCCGCGCGCACCTTGCGGCCCTCGTCGGTGCGGATCGGGATGTTCTGCAGGTTGGGGTCTTCGCTGGACAGGCGGCCGGTCGCGGCGGTGGCCTGGTTGAACGTCGTGTGCAGGCGCTTCGTCGTCGCGTCGGCCAGCAGCGGCAGGCTGTCGACGTAGGTGCCCTTCAGCTTGGTCAGCTGCCGCCATTCGAGCAGCAGCTGCGGCACCTCGTGCTTCTTCGCCAGCTTCTCGAGCACCTCGTGGTCGGTCTTGTACTGGCCGGTCGCGGTGCGCTTGGGTTTCGGCATGTCGGCGAGGCGGTGCACCTCGAGCTCGTCGAACAGCACGACGCCGAGCTGCTGCGGGCTGCCGAGGTTGAACGGGCGGCCGGCGCGTTCGTGCACGCGCGCCTGCAGCGCGTCGATGCGCTGCTGCATCTCGAGCGACAGTGCGGCGAGGTGCTCGCGGTCGATGGCGATGCCTTCCCACTCCATGTCGTGCAGCACGGGCAGCAGCGGCAATTCCAGGTCGCGCAGCAGCGGCTCGCTGTGGTGGCGGGCGAGCCGTTCGCGCAGCGGCTGCTGCAAGCGCAGCAGCAGGTCGGCTTCCTCGCAGACGACGTCGGCGACGACGGTCGGGTCGAACTCGGCGAACGTGCGCTGCTTGCCGCGCGGGCTCGCCGCCGCCGGCGCCGCGCGCTTCTTGAACGCGAACTCGCGCAGCGCCAGCGCCTCCAGCGAGTGCGAGGACACGCCGGGGTCGCAGCAGTAGCTCGCCAGCTCGACGTCGAACTCGAGTCCACCGAGCGTGATGCCGACGCCGCGCAGCGCCGCCAGCAGCCGCTTGCCGTCGTGCACGACCTTCGGCGGGGTGGTGGCCTCGAGCAGCGGCCGCAGCGCCGCCAGCAGCTCGGTGCGACCACCGGGCAGGATCGGCGGATCGAGGTCGAGGGGAACGTAGGCGGCGCGGCCAGGGGCGCTGGCGAAGGCGAGCCCGTTCAGCCGGCGGTGCCGCACGGTGCCTGCCCCGATGTCGGCGGCGATGCCGACGTGGGGCACGTTCGCGAGGTCCGCCAGCAGCGCCTGCAGCTCGGCGGCGGTGCGCACGAGCCGGTAGTCCTGCGGCACGTCGGCCTGGGGGGCTGGCCGCGCGGCGAGGTCGGCGAGCAGGTTGGTGAACTGCAGGCGCTGGAACAGCGGCCGCAGCAGTTCCGGATCCGGCTGCGGCGCCGCCAGGGCGTCGAGGTCGATCGGCACCGGCACGTCGAGCCGCAGCGTCACCAGGTCCTTCGACAGCCGCGCCAGGTTCTCGTTGTCGATCAGCGACTGCCGGATCGCCGGCTTCTTCACTTCGCCGATGCGCTCGTACAGCTTGTCCAGCGTGCCGAACTGCTGCAGCAGCTCGACCGCGGTCTTCTCGCCGACCTTCGGCACGCCGGGCACGTTGTCGGAGCTGTCGCCCATCAGCGCCAGCAGGTCGACCATCGCGGTGGTCGGCACGCCCCACTTCGCCAGCGCGGCTTCGGCATCGAGGATCTCCGGCTTGCTGGTCGAGCTGCGCAGGTTCCACAGCTTCACGTGGTCGTCGACGACCTGCAGGAAGTCCTTGTCGCCGGTGACGATGAACACGTCCATGCCGAGCTCGCGGCCGCGCACCGCCAGCGTGCCGATCACGTCGTCGGCCTCGTGCGATTCGCTCTCGACGATCGGGATGCCGAAACCCAGCGCCGCCTCGCGGATGTCGGCGAGCTGCACGCGCATCTCGTCCGGCATCTTGGTGCGCGTCGACTTGTAGTCGGCGTAGATCTGCGTGCGCAGCAGGTCGCTGCGCGGGCCGTCGAACGCGATCGCGGCGGCGTCGGGCTTCTCGCGCTCGAGCAGCGCGCGCAGCGTCGTGCAGAAGCCGTAGGTCGCCGCGGTCGGGTGGCCGCTGCTGGTCGTCAACGGTGCTCTGCCGTTGCCCATGAACGCGAAGAAGCTGCGGTAGGCGAGGGCGGTGCCGTCGATCAGGAACAGGCGCTTCGGCATCGCGGCGTTTGTAGCGCCGGGCCCGCGCCGATCGAGCCGCGCGTGCCGGATGTCCCGCGGTGGGGACTACGCGTTCAAGCGTCGATCAGCGTGTGGGCAAGCCGTCGTTGGTCACACCAGGACGCCAGCGCGGCGAGGTCCGCCCGGTCGCGCGCCGACCACTGCAGCAGCTGGTCGCCGGCGCGCGCGCGGGCCAGCAGCGGCCGCAGTTCGTCGCGCGGCACCTCGGTGCCGGTCATCGCGGCGGTGAAGCCGCCGAGGAACGCGCCGACGCCGAGGCCGAGCGGGATCGCGATCTCGAGCAGCCCACCGAGCATGCCGAACGCGCCGGCGAGCACGCCGTTGGTGACGCCGCCGAGCACCGCACCCGCGGCGATGGCCAACAGGGCGCCGCGCCGCCAGCTCGTCGCCTGCGGGTCGCGGCCCGCGCGCACGAGGCTGCGCAGGTGCCCCGCATCGGCGGCGACCGGGTAGCGGCGCAGCTGCAGCGCGCTCGCATCCGCCGCCGCGGCGAGCAGCGGCTCGATGTCTTGGGGCGGTGGCAGCAGCACGAACAGGACTGGCACGGCGTGGTGGGTGGGCGTCGGCGCGAAAGGCGCAAACTTGGCGAGTGCGATGGTTGCTCCGGGGCGGGCCACTGCGCAACCTCTGCGCCACATTTCATGTTCCACGAGCTGCTGCAATTCTGGTTCGGGTTCGTTCGCGATTGGGAATACCTCGGCGTGTTCCTGCTGATGGCCGCCGAGAGTTCGATCCTGCCGGTGCCGAGCGAAGTGGTGATGCCGCCGGCGGCGTACTGGGCCGCGCAGGGTCGCATGACCTTCTGGGGCGTCGTGCTCGCCGGCACGGCGGGCTCGTGGTTCGGCTCGGCGGTCAGCTACTGGCTGGCGCTGTGGATCGGCCGGCCGTTCGTGATGCGCTACGGCAAGTACCTGCTGATGCCGGCGGCGAAGGTCGAACTGGCCGAACGCTGGGCGCGGGAGCGCGGGCTGATGGGTGTGTTCGTGTCGCGGCTGCTGCCGGTCGTGCGGCACCTGATCTCGATCCCGGCCGGCATCCTGCGCATGCGCTTCCTGCCGTTCAGCATCGTCACGACGGTCGGGGCGGGCATCTGGTGCTTCATCCTGTCGTGGTGGGGCATGCAGGTGCTCGGCGACGAGCCGAAGCTGATCGAGGACCCCGAACGCATGGTCGCGGTCCTGAAGGACAAGATGCTGTGGTTCGTCGGCGCGATCGTCGCGATGGCGGTGCTGTTCTTCATCGCCACGCGCAAGAAGCGCAGCGCCGCCTGACCGTCACGGCGCGTCCGGCGTCAGCTGCAGCAGGTCGAGCTGCACCGGCCCGTCCTCGGCGCGTGCGGCGATGCGCGGCGCGTAGACGATGGTGCACGGACCGCGCTGGTTGCGCAGCTCTTCGAAGCGCGCGTGGCCGCGCTGCAGGCGCGCCGGCAGGATCACGCCGTCGGCGACGAGGCGCACGCGCACGTCCTGGCCGCGGGCGTCGACGAACGGCGTGCCGACCAGCTTGACGCCGTGCGTGCGGAAGCGCGGCCGCGGCGCGCCGTGGCCGAACGGCCCCAGCATGTCGAAGCGGCGGATGGTGTGTGGGTCGAGTTCGCCGAAGGTCGCCTCGCCATCCACCGCGAGCGGCTCTGGTGCCACGACCTGGTTGGCGCAGGCGGTGGCGAAGCGGTCGACGAAGGCCGGGAAGTGCTCGCGTTTGACCTCGAAACCGGCCGCCGCGGCGTGGCCGCCGTGCGCGACCAGCAGGTCGCTGCAGGCGCCGAGCGCGTCGCGCAGGTGGATGCCGGTCGTGCAGCGGCCGGAGCCGCGGCCGACGTCGCCGACGAACGCGCACAGCAGCACCGGCTTGTGCGTCGTCTCGGCGACGCGCGCGGCGACGATGCCGAGCACGCCCGGGTGCCAGTCGTCGCTGCCGAGCACGATCGCCGCCCCCTGGGCGGCGGTGGCGCGCTGCAGCACGTCGTCCTGCAGCGCCCGTTCGACGCGGCGGCGTTCCTCGTTGTGCCGTTCGAGCACCTTGGCAGCGACCTGCGCCTCGCTGTAGCCCGGGGCGCACAGCAGCGCCACCGCGTCGAGCGCGTGGCCGACGCGGCCGGCGGCGTTGATCAGCGGGCCGAGCCGGAACGCGACGTCCTCGACGTCGATGCCGCGGTGCGATACGCCCGCGGCGTCGAGCAGCGCGCGGATGCCGGGGTTGCGGCTCTGGCTCAGCGAGCGCAGGCCGTGGAACACCAGCGTGCGGTTCTCGCCGCGCAGCGGCGCCACGTCGGCGATCGTGCCGAGCGCGACGTAGGCCATCGCATCGAGCAGGAACTCGCGGAACTCGTCGCTCTGCAGCAGGCTCGGCGTCAGCGCCTGCGCCAGCGCCATCGCCAGCCGGAACGCGACGCCGCAGCCGGCGAGGTCGCGGTCGGGGTAGCCAGCACCCGGCAGGCGCGGGTTCAGCACCGCGTAGGCCTTGGCGACGTTCTCGCTGGTGCCGTGGTGGTCGGTCACCAGCACGTCGATGCCGCGCTGTTGCAGTTCGGCGATGCTGGCCACGGCGTTGGTGCCGTTGTCGACCGAGATCACCAGCTTGCAGCCACTGGCGACGATCGCGTCGACGCTGGCGCGCGAGATCGAGTAGCCGTCCTTGCGCGCCGGGATGAACGGCATGCTCGGGCAGTGCAGCAGGCCGAAGAACTTGTGCAGCAGCACGGTGCCGCTGATGCCGTCGACGTCGTAGTCGCCGTGGATCAGGATCTTGTCGCCGGCGCGCAGCGCCACGCGCACGCGCTCGACGACGCGCTTCATCTCGGTGAACGCGAACGGATCGTGCAGGCCGGCGAGTTCGGGCCGCAGCCAGGACTTCGCGCGTTCCGGCGTGTCGAGGCCGCGCGCCAGCAGCACGCGCACGAGCAGTTCGGGCAGCCCCAGCGTCTTCGCCAGCGTTTGCTCTCGGGGATCCGGGCCTGGCGTCTTCGGGGCGGCGCGCTGCATGCAGGGCGCGGTATGGTAGCGAGCTCCCCCGTGATGCACAGAACCGACTCCGACCGTTCCGCGGCCCTGCGTGGTCTGCCACCCGTCGATGCGCTGCTGCGGCTCGAAACGCTCGCGAGCTGGCCTCGCGCACTGGTGGCGCGGGTCGTGCGGCAGTGGCTCGACGAGGCGCGCGCGGCGGTGCTGGCCGGCGAGCTCGATGCCGCGGGGCTCGCGCAGCGCTGTGCGCCGGCGACGCTCGGCGCCGCGTTGCAGCAGCGTTGTGCGCAGGCGAGCGAGCGGCGGCACCAGCGCGTCTACAACGCGACCGGCATCGTGCTGCACACCGGGCTCGGGCGCGCGCCGCTGGCGCCGGCGGCGATCGACGCGATCGTTGGTGCGGCCGGCTATGCGGTGGTGGAGGTCGATCCGCACAGCGGCGAACGCGACCAGCGCGAACTCGCGGTCGCTGCGTTGGCCAGCGAACTGGCCGGCACCGAGGCAGCACTGGTCGTCAACAACAACGCCGCCGCGGCGACGTTGATGCTGGCGGCGCTCACCGCTGGCCGCGAGGTCGTGGTGTCGCGCGGCGAACTGGTCGAGATCGGCGGGGGGTTCCGCGTTCCCGACGTGATGCGCCGCGCCGGCTGCACGATGGTCGAGGTCGGCGCCACCAACAAGACGCACCTGCGCGACTTCGTCGAGGTGACGCGCCCCGAGACGGTGGCCTACCTGAAGGTGCACCCGAGCAACTACCGCATCGAGGGGTTCGCGGGCGTGCCGTCGGTCGCCGAACTGGCGGTTCTGGCCAAGGAGCGCGGCGTTCTGGTGCTCGACGACCTCGGTTCGGGCCTGTTGTGCGCGCCGCCGATCCCGGGCCTCGCCGACGAGCCGCGCGTCGTCGCCAGCCCTGCTTCGGGGGCGCACGTGACGTGCTTCTCCGGCGACAAGCTGCTCGGCGGCCCGCAGTGTGGCCTGCTGGTGGGGCGGCGCGACCTGATCGCGGCGTGCCGGGCGAACCCGATGTACCGCGCGCTGCGCTGCGACAAGCTGACGCTGGCGGCGCTGGAGGCGACGTTGCGCATCTACCGGGACGGCGAGCCGCTGCGTGAGATCCCGACGCTGCGCATGCTGGCGGCGGGTGCCGAGGAGCTGCGCGCACGATCGCAGCAGCTCGCCGCGGCGCTGGCGGATCGTGGCGCCGAAGTCGTCGCCAGCGAGTCGTTCGCTGGCTCCGGTGCCAATCCGGCGCGGCCGCTGCCGAGCTTCGCGGTGGCGCTGCGCGGTGGCGATGCGCTGGCCGAGCGGCTGCGCGCGCTGCGGCCGATCGCCGTGTTCGCGCGGCAGGCCGACGGCCGCGTGCTGCTCGATGCGCGTTCCCTGTTGTGTGAAGACCTCGACGCGATCGCCGCTGCGGTGCAGCGCGCGTTCACCTGATGAATCCCATGGACCAACACCCTGACAAGCGCCTGACGCGGTACGCCTCCAGCTCGGGTTGAGCAGCGAAGCTGCCGCCGGGGAGCCTCGGGCAGGTTCTCCAGAAACTGGGCACGATCGAACATCCCGATTTGCTGGCGGGTCACCGCGGCTTCGAGGATGCGGGGGTCTTTCGTATCGATGCGGAACGCGCGCTGGTGCAGACGGTCGACTTCTTCCCGCCGATCGTCGACGACCCGCGCTGGTTCGGCCGCATCGCCGCCGCGAACTCGCTGTCGGACGTCTACGCGATGGGCGGCCGGGCGATCACGGTGATGAACCTGGTCGGCTGGCCTGCCGAACTCGACCTCGAACTGCTCGGCGAAGTGCTCGCCGGCGGCCTCGAGAAGACGCGCGAAGCCGGCGCGGTGCTGTGCGGGGGCCACTCGGTGCGCGACCACGAGATCAAGTACGGGCTGTCGGTGACCGGGCTCGTGCATCCGCAGCGCTTCTGGCGCAACGGTGGCGCGCGCGTCGGCGACGTGCTGGTGCTCACCAAGCCGCTCGGCATGGGGCCGGTGGCGACCGCGATCAAACGCGAGAAGGCCAGCGCCGAGCTCGCGCTGGCGGCGATGCAGCAGATGGCGACGCTGAACAAGGCCGCCTGTGAAGCGGTGCAGGACCTCGACGTACACGGCGCCACCGACGTGACCGGGTTCGGGTTCGTCGGCCATTCGCTGGAGATGGCGGACGGTGCCGGGCTGTCGCTGCAGGTCGACGCGGCGGCGCTGCCAGTGCTCGCCGGCGCCGTGCAGCTGGTGCGCGATGGCGTGATGTCGGGCGGCTGCAAGCGCGGCAAGGAGCACTACGGTCCGCGCGTGCACATCGGGCCGGGCGTCGATGCGGCGTTGGCTTCCCTGGTCTTCGATGCGGAGACGTCCGGTGGACTGCTGCTGGCGGTCGCCGAGGCGCAGGCCGATGCGGTGGTGCGGCGGCTGCGCGATGCCGGCGCGCCGAGCCATGCGATCGTGGGGCGGTTCGTGCCGCGTGCGCCGGACGCGTTGCCGCTGCAGCTGCTCTGAGCTGCTTGCCTCGCCG
>CAMAUH010000174.1 GCA_945861365.1 Candidatus Kuenenia stuttgartensis | reverse complement strand
CTGCCCGAAGGCCACAAGCATCGCTGGCAGGAACTGCGCAGCGTGGTGTTGCCGATGGAGGTCGAGGAAGTCAGCCGTGGCGTCGACTACCTGTTCGCCGGGGTGCGGCCGCTGCTGCTGCACCTGCGGGCGATCGGCGTGAAGGTGGCGCTCGCCAGCAACTGCCGCCGCACCTACATGGGGGCGATGCAGGACGGCCAGGGCCTGCGCGCGCTGACCGACTGGCAGTTTTGCCTCGACAGCCCCGGCGTGCAGACCAAGACCGACATGCTGCTGCGCGCCCGCGAAGCCGCCGGCGCGCCGGGCCGCGTGGTCATGGTCGGCGACCGTGAGCCCGACCACGAAGCCGCGCGCGCGCTGGGCTGGCCGTTCGTGTGGCGGCGCAACGACCGCTGCGAGATCGCCGATGCCGAGCTGGTCTGGAACGGCGATGCGAACGAGCTGCTGGCCGGCCTCGGCTTGGCACCGATGCGCTGAGGTCGGCGTCGAGACCGGACTTCGCAATACAATCGCCCGCCTGTCGTAGCCGCCGCCCTCCCGCCGGAACCGCCCATGGAATTCGCCGCCATCCTGTCCACGGTCTTCTCGTTCGTGCTGATCAAGATCATCCTGGACCAGCGGGCCGCGGCACGCAGCCAGAACGTCAAGCTGCTGGAGGAGGCGCTGAAGAGCCCGCAGGTCGATCGGCCCACCATCGAGGCGCTGACCTACCAGTTGACCGGCAAGCGCAATGCGCGCGCGCCCGGGATCAACGGCTTCATGGCGTTCCTGTTGGCGATCGGTTGGATCGCGCTGTTCACCGGCATCGCGTTGGTCGTGGTGTCGACGCTGGTCCACGTCGAGGAGCTGCTGATCGCCGGCACGATCGTCGGCATCGTCGGCTTCGCGTTCGTCACCTACCCGTTCGCGCTGCGCGAACTGGAAGCGCGTCGGCAGGCCTGACCGCGCGGGCGTGACACGGGCCGCCACGGCCCGTTTGATGCGCGGGTGACCCTCCCCGCCGCCGCCGAACTCGAGAGCCGCGCCACCGTGCTGCTCGCCGCGTGGCGCGTGCTCGACACCGCGGTGAAGGTGGTGTGGAACGAACGGCTGACGACGACCGCGGGCCGCGCCTTCCTGCGCAACGGTCGCGTCGAACTGAATCCGACGCTGCTCGCGCGCGCGCCCGACCAGGTCGAGATGGTGCTGGTGCACGAGGTCGCGCACATCGCCGCGTTCCGCTTGTTCGGCGCCAACATCCCCGCGCACGGCCGGCATTGGCGGTCGCTGATGCGGCTCGCGGGGCAACCGCCGGAGGTCACGCACAAGATCCCGGTGCACGGCCTCGGCACGACCCGCACGCGCCGCGCGCGGCGGCGGTATGTGTACCTGCGCATCTGTGAGCAGTGCGGCGATCGGCAGCTGCTGGCCGCGGTGCGTTATGGGCGCTGCAGCGGTTGTTCGGCGCGCGACAGCTTCCTGGTGATGAAGGCGCCGGCCGGGCCGGCGGGCGAAGCGGCGCTGCAGCGGCTGTCGCTCGGCGATGTGCGCGCGGCGTTCGAGTGAGTGACGGAGCGCCGACGAGCTCGATCAGTTGCCGCGGCCGACGATCCCGAACGCCGCATAGAGGTCGAAACCCGTCGCGGCTTTCATTGCCAACAGCAGCGCGAGCAGCACGAACGTGACCATGCCGAAGATGATCGTGTCGGCGGTCAACCGCGCCGCGAAGCTCTTCGCCGCCGAGGGCTGGCGCCGCATCGGCGCACGGGCGGCGTCGGGTTCGGCGATCGGTTGCACCGGCGTCACGTAGCGCGGCGGCGCGATCGGCTCCGGCGGCAGCGCGTTCGCCACGGGCGCGTTCGGCGCCAACAAGGCCAGCAGCGCGTCGCGGCACGCCACCGCCGAGGTCGGTCGATCCGCGGGATCCAGCGCCAGCAACTCCGCGCACACCAACGCGTCCAGTTCGCGCGGGATCGACGGATCCGCAGTCGTCAGGCTCGCCGGCCGGCGCGCGCGCTGCTCCTCGAGGATCTGCTTTGGCGAACCCCAGTACGGCGGGCGACCGCTCAGCACCGCGTAGGCGACGCAGCCGAGCGAGTAGAGATCCGCTGCCGTCGTCACCGCGTCGCCGCGCAGCAGTTCGGGCGCCGAGTACGCGGTCGACTCGCGAGGACGCAGCGTCGTGCCGGCGCGCGGATCGGCCAGCCGCCCGCCGCCGCGCAGCAGCGCGAAGACGTTGCCCGGCTTCACCGCACCGTGCACGTGGCCTTGGTCATGGATGCGTTGCAGCGCCTGCGCGACGTCGGCCAGCGCCGCGGCCAGGTCGCGCCAATGCAGGCGTTGTGCGGCGACCAGCGACGCCGACAGCGACGGGCCGTCGACCAGTTCGAGCGCGGCGAAGCAGTGGCCATCCACCGTGCCGGCCTCGAGCACCGCAACCACCGCGCCATCGCGCAGGGCCGCGTTCGCATGCACGTCGGCGAGGAACGCCGCGCGATCTTCGGTGCCGGTGCGGCCGTCCGCCGAGTTCAACACCTTCAGCGCGACGCGCCGCTGCAGCGAGGCCTGCTGCGCTTCGTAGACGGTGCAGCGGTCGCTGCGACCGAGCGAGCGAACGATGACGAAGCCGCCGAGCTGCGTGCCCGCCGGCAGTTCGGCGGTCGCCTGCCCACCGACCGTGGCCTCCAGCGCTGCGGCCGCAGCTGCCGCGGGATCCTGCGTCAGCGGCCCGCGCGGCAGCGGCAGCGTCTCGCTCGGTGGCGGCGGTGGTGGTGGCTGCGGGGCCGCCGCGCCGGCGGCTTCGTTCCGCAGATCGCGCAGGATCGAGTCGAAGCGCACGAACGTGTGCCCGAGGTGGAAGCCGTCGCCGAGTTCGATCTCGAGCATCTGCACGCGCTGGCCACGGTGCACGATGCCGTGCGACGAGCCGAGGTCTTCGACCAGCAGTCGACCGTCTGCGGCCGTGATGCGGCAGTGCTGGCGCGACACGTCCGGGTCCGGCAGCACGACCTGGCATTCGCGGCTGCGCCCCAGCACGACCGGCTTGCCGGGCACGATTTCGAACTCGATCCGGCGCCCTTCGCGCGAGGCGGTCAGCTTGCAGGCTTCCATCGGGCGGGCGAGCGTAGGCCGACGGTCGGAAGGGGTCATGCCGGAAACCGGCACGCGGTGGCTGCGCGCGGCCGTCCCGGGCCCGCCGATGGCGGGCCGCGCGCCGCATCGCTACGGTGCGGGGCCAGCGACGCGCCGGCACGGTCGAGGTCGCGGCCGTTCCCCCATGACCCACCGCGACATCTTCGAAGAGATCGTGCGCCTGCGCGCCGAAGGCATCCCCGCGGCCCTCGCCACCATCGTCGGCACGCGCGGCTCCACCCCCGGCCGCACCTCGATGCGCCTGCTGGTCCTGCACGACGGCACGTTCGTCGGCACCGTCGGCGGCGGCTGCCTCGAAGCCGAGGTCTACGACACCGCCCTGCAGGTCCTGCAGGACGAGCAACCGCGCTCGCTGCAGTTCCGACTCACCGAACAAGACAGCCCCGACAGCGGCCTGATGTGCGGCGGCGAGGTCACCATCTTCGTGGAACCCATCACCACTCCGTCCCTGTGGATCTTCGGCGCCGGCCACGTCAGCAAGTCGCTGTGCCAGGTCGCGGCGATGGCCGGCTTCCGGACCACCATCGCCGACGACCGTGCCACGTTCGCGACCAAGGAGCGCTTCCCCGAGGCGCACGACACGATCGCCGCGCCCTACGCCGACCTGGTCGCGAAGATGCCGATCCGCCAGAACAGCTACGGCATCGTCGTCACGCGCGGCCACAAGGAGGATGGCCACGTGCTGGAGGTGCTCGGCCGCCGCTTCGCCTCGGGCGAGAAGCTGCGCTTCCTCGGCATGATCGGCAGCACCACCAAGCAGGCGCTGCTGTGGAAGCACCTGCGCGCGCAGGGCATCGGCGATGACTTCCTTGCCACCGTGCGTACGCCGATGGGGGCCTACCTCGGCGGCAAGACCCACGAGGAGATCGCCGTCAGCGTGGTGGCCGAACTGATCGCCGTGCGGCGCCTGGGCCAGGACCTGGCCGGCACCTGGGCGGGGCGCAAGAAGGAGAAGGGGCGCCGCGAAGGCGTGCGCGACCTGCCCGCCAAGGACGCCTGACCGCACGGGCGCGCCCCTGGCTCGCCGGTCTTCGGGTCGGGCAGCGAACCTCTGGCGGCTCCGTTCCGTTGTCTCGCCGCCTGGGCCTCGGCATGATGCCCCGCCCTCCCAAACCGACCCGCAGGCCCATGACGTCCCGATTCCTCGCTGTTTCCCTGCTCGCCGCGCTCGTGGCGGTGCCCGCCTTCGCCCAGGACCGCGTCACCTTGCTGAACGGCACCGTCATGAGCGACGGTCGCGTCAAGTCGTTCGACGTGCGCAAGCTGGTGTTCACCAAGGGTGGCAACGACGAGACGGTGGCGACCGACCAGGTCGGCAAGGTCGAGCTCGGCAAGTTCCGCGATGTGTTCGCGCGCGGCCTGCGTGACGCCGGGATCATGCTGACGATGGCGAAGGAGCAGTTGACCGAGAAGAACCCGCTGCTGGCGCAGTTCGCGTTCGTCAGCGCCGCGTCGCAGTACTTCGACGAGGACAAGCCGGCCGAGGGTGTCGCCGCGCTCGACGAGATGGCGAAGGGCATCCCGGAAGCGGGTCTGCTGCCCGAGGTCTACCGCCAGAAGTTCGAGTACTACATGGGCACCGGCAAGGGTGCGCGCGATGCCGCCGCGGTCGCCAAGAAGTACGCGAGCGACGCGCTGTCGGGCGCCTGGCCGGGCGGCCTCGCGATCGAAGCCGAGTTCTTCGGCATCCTGGCCGAACGCGGCCAGCCGAAGGACTTCCAGGCCAAGCTGCGCACGATCTCCGGCAAGGCCGGCGGCAACAACCCGATGGTCGCCAGCCGCGCCAACGTCGAGCTCGCCAACAGCCTGCGTGAGAGCAAGGACGTCGAAGGTGCCGGCAAGCTCTACGACGAGGTGCTGCGCAAGGAAGGTGCGGACCAGAGCGCCCGCGCTGGCGCGCTGCTCGGCCTCGGCAAGATCACCTACGAGGCGGCCGGCACCGACAAGGAGAACTTCAAGAAGGCGCTGCTGATGTTCCTGCGCGTGCGCCTCGAGACGAAGGACGCCTGGCCGAGCCTGCAGTCCGAAGCCCTCTACTACGCGTCGCTGGCGGCGGCGAAGTGGGGCGGTGCGGAGGCCGGGCTCATCAACGCCCGCTGCCGCAACATCCTGTTCAGCGAGTTCGGCGGCAGCGAGTTCGCGCAGCGCGCGAAGGAAAATCGCTGAGCGATCGCGGTTCCGCTCCGGAGATCGGCGGTGTGCGCATGGCGCTGCCGGGGCGTTTCGACGGCGCGCTGTTCGCGGCCTTCAAGGTGGCGGTGCGCGCGAGCCTGAAGACCGGCTTCCGCTTCCGCGTCGAAGGTCCGCCGCCGCCGCGCACCGCGTGCGTGTTCGCGGCCAACCACACGTCGTATCTGGATCCGCTGCTGCTGGGCGCTGCTTCGCCGACGCGGCTGGTCTACCTGATGACCGAGGTGGTGTGGCGGTCGCCGCGCATGGGTTGGTTCTATCGCTGGAACCAGGCGATCCCGCTCAGCGTGCGCGGCGGCAATCGCCAGGCGATGCGCGATGCGCGCGAAGTGCTGCAGCAGGGGCGTTCGATCGGCATCTTCCCGGAGGGGGGCATCAGCCGCGATGGCCGGCTGATGCTCGGCAGTCCCGGTGCGGTGTCGCTGGTGTTGCACACCGGCGTGCCGATCGTGCCGGTCGGCATCGTCGGCGCCCAGGAGGCCTTGCCGCTCGAAGCGAGCCTGCCGCGGCCGCGTCGCATCGTGGTGCGCTTCGGCGAGCCGATCCTGCCCGCGCGCATCGATGCGCTCGGCGGCGGCGATCGCCGCGACCGGCTGCGGCTCGCGACGCTCGAGATCATGCGCGCGATCGCTGGACTGACCGGGCAGCGGGCGCGCGAAGACGAGCTGGCCGCCGGCCGCTGACGCGCTGATCCGCCGGCGCGATCGCGCGTCGTGCGCGACGATCCGCGAATTCCTGTCCGAAGTTCGGGGTCTGCGTCCCTTTCTGGGCGAGCAATGCGGCACGGTGCCGCGGCCGCAGGGGGAAGGAGATGGACTACGAGCACGAGGTCTGGGAACGCGCCCACCAGCAGGCGAGCAACTACCTGCGCCGGCACGGCGATCATTGGACGCAGACGCACCGCGACGACCTGGTCCAGGAAGCGACCATTGCCGCGTGGCGCTGGGCGCAGGCACCGCACGATTCGCGGCGCTTCTGGGCAGCGGTGCGCACCATCACGCGGCGCATCCGTTGTCGCGCGCGCTGGAACGCGCGGCGCCTGCGCACCAACCATCCCGAACTGCCGGCGCGGCCGGTCGAGTTCGAACCGGAGGAACGGCGCCTCCTGATCGCGGGCCGCCGCGTGCCGCTGCACCGCGCGCGCGCGTTCCTGCAGGAGGCGTTGGCCGAGCTGCTGCCGATCGATCGTCAGCTGCTGCTCGGTCTGCATGAAGGCTTCTGTTGTGCGGAGTTGGCGGAACGGTTCCGCCGCTCCGAGAGCTGTGTGAAGACGCGAATCCACCGCGCCCGACGGCGCGTGCGGATCGCGATGGAGACGTGTGTCCGCGCGGCGGGCAGTCTCGAACCCTGATCGGTGACCGAACGAGAAAGGAGAGTTGCGATGAAGAACCTGTTCACGACGTTCGTTTGCATGACGACCCTGTTGCTGCCGGCGATGGCCCAGCAGGGCCAGGAAGGGGCCGGCAAGCCGGCGCCGAAGGCTGCTGCCGAGGCTGTGGCGAAGCCGCGCAGCAAGCCGGTGGTCAGCGAGCCGGCGCGCGTCGCGCTCGCCGGCGCGAAGGAGCTCGCCGTGGCCGTGCGCGGCCTGCGCGGCCCGGAGCGCAGCAAGGCGCTCGAAGCGGCGGCGACCGCCTACGACAAGGTGGCGGCTGACTTCGCCGCCGAGCCGTGGGTCGCGGCGACCGCCGCGTTCACCGCGGCCGAGACGTGGCGCCAGCAGGGCAGCCTCGCGCTCGCCGAGAAGGGCTTCCTGCTCGCCGCGCAGATGGATGCCGAGCGCTTCGCGCAGCGCGGCCTGCTCGGCGCCGCCGACATGCAGCGCCGGCAGAAGCGCTACGAGGAGGCGATGGCGACCTACCAGAAGGGTGCGGCGATCGACCCGGGCAGTTCCCGGGCCCAGGATGCCCGGCTGTGGCAGGCGCGCATGCTGCACGACTCCGAGCGCCTCGACGAAGCGATCGCGGCCTACCAGAGTGCTCTGGAGAGCGCGCACGCCGGGGCGCAGACGATCGACGTCTGCAACTGGTTGGCGATCGCGTGGATCGCCAAGGGCGACTTCGACGCCGCAGCCCATGCGATCGACCACGCCGAGCAGTCGGTCGCGACGCTCGACGACGAGGATCCGATCGTGCTCGAGCGCCTGAAGAAGTCGCTCGAACTGATGCCGGCGAAGCGTTCGCTGCAGCGCGCGCGCGACAAGCGGTCGCAGGCGGGCAAGGACGCCGTCGGCCTCGACAACGGCAAGCAGTGAGAGGTCGCCGCTGGCCGCCGCGTGCGGCCAGCGGCTACCATCGCGCGGATGCGCCGTTCCTGCCTCGCCCTGCTGCTGCCGTTGCTGTGCTGTTCCTGTGCAGTCACGCGCGCGATCGACTCGCTGGATGATCGCTCCCCGCCGCCGGAGTTCGGGCGGCCCGGTTGGGTGCGCGGCTTCGCGTCGGTCGGAGCTTGGGGCGGCGGCATCTTCGGTGGCCTGGTCTCGGTGGTGCTGCTGCCGATCACCTGGCCGCTCAGCGAGATCGCCGGCGAAGGCCTCGGCGAGTCGAAGGGCGACGTGATGCTGTTTCCGGCGGTGACCTGCGCCGCGGCCGGCCACGCGCTGCTCGGTCTGCCCGTCGACTTCATCGACTACACGTGCCGGCGCATGTGGACCGACCCGACGCCGATGCCCGCGAACACCTACGAGCTGATCCCGATGGAAGGGGCCGTGGTGCCTGTCTCGCCGCCGAAGGCCGCCGCGCCCGCAGAGTCCGTTCCTGCCACCAACAAGCAGTAGTCGCGGGTCGGGGCGGGCGGGTAGTGTGCGCGTTCCGGGCGATTAGCTCAGTTGGTAGAGCGCCTCCCTTACAAGGAGAAGGGAGCCGCGCGGAAGTCCCCATAGGGTGTGGGGTTCCGTAGATCGCGTTTTCGCGGGGTAGGCTCGGGGAAGGGAGAG
>CAMAUH010000173.1 GCA_945861365.1 Candidatus Kuenenia stuttgartensis | reverse complement strand
TGGGCTTCCAGCGACTTCGGTCCGTCGCCGGTCAACGACCGCAGCGAGGCCGTGCGCAGCGTCACCGCGACCACGTCGGTGCGGCCGTCGCCGTCGACATCGACGAGTTGCGGGGCGCGCGCCAGGGTCTGCAGGCGCAGGCGGCTGTCGGGCCGTTCGGGCCAGGTGCCGTCGGCGCGGGTGCGGAACAGGTCGATGCGCACTTCGACCTCCTCGTCGCGGCGCGCCGACGTCGTCAGCACGAGGTCGGGGATCGCGTCGCCGTCGATCGGCAGCAGCTGCACGTCGAACGCGGGGTCGAACAGCGCCAGCCGATCGCCCGGCAACGGCAGCGCGCGTTCGACGCGCGTGAACGAGCCGTCGGCGCTTCGGCACATCGCGATCACGCGGTCGTTGCGGATCGTCATCAAGTCGGCGCGGCCATCGCCGTCGAGATCGAGCACGCGCGTCGGTGGCGTGCGTTGCCGCAGTCGCACCAGCGGCTGGCGGTCATCGGCATCGTCGTCGCCATCGCGACCGCCGAGGTTCAGCTGCAGCGACATGCCGCCGCCCTGCATCGAGGCGCCGCCGCCGCCGCCGTTCGCGTTCTGCAGCGGGCTCTTCCAGGCCGGCAGCGCGAACGGCACCGGCGTGCCGCCGTGCAGCGGCAGCCACAGCGCGCCATCGGGCTGCGGCAGCACGAGGTCGTCCTTGCCGTCGCCGTCGAGGTCGTGGCGCGCCTGCTGCAGGGCGACGACGAACGTGTTCGCGGCCGCTGGCCACACGCAGCGGTGCTCGGCGAGCGGCGTGTAGCTCGGCGTGCCGTCGTCGGCGAACGTGACCGCGACCACGCGTTCGGGCGTCACCAGCACCAGTTCGCGGCCCTTCGGCGGCAGGCAGTCGGCGTAGGTGAACGCGACGACGTCGCTCTCGAGCGCGTACGGCGGCCGCGACGGTGTCGGTGCGAAGGCGGGCGAGCCGTCGCCGCGCAGGTGCACGTGCAGTTCGCGCCGCTTGTCGTCCTTGTCGCGGCAAGCCAGCACGAGGTCGTCGCGGCCGTCGCGATCGATGTCGACCAGCAGCGTGCCGGTGCACGTCGTGCCCTTCTCGAGCTGCATCGTCGCCACCTGTGGCGCCTGCGCGAAGCCGCCGCTGGCCAGCGCGAGGCAGCAGAGTGCGCGGCTCATCGGTCGACCTCCAGCAAGCGGTCGGCATCGCCGCCGCCGAAGGTGATCAGCCACAGCAGCCGGAAGTCCCACGCCGCCGCGGTGCTCTCGTAGCCGAGCAGTCCGTAGACCACGGACCAATCGGTGCGGCCTCGCTTGCTCTCGTACGAGAACAGGATCGGGAACGAGAAGCTGGTCAGTTCGCCGGCCCGCTGGCTCAGCGGTGCGTCGACCGTGCTGGTGGTCTCGCCGCGGCGCACGGCCAGTTGCACGGCTTGCTTGGCGGGATCGCGCAGCGCCGCCAGCAGCGTGTCGGGATGCGTGATGGGGGCGCCGTCGACGGCGGCGATCAGGTCGCCGAACTGCAGGCCGACGCTGCGCCATGGGCTGCCGCGCGACAGGCCGACGATGACCGCGCCGCCGCCGGGGCCCAGGTTCGCCGCGCGCGCTTCGACCTCGGTCGCGGTGCGCAACACCACGCCGACGCGCGCCTCTTCGCGGAAGCGGCTGCCGTCGGCACGCGCCGCGGGCCGCAGGCGCGGCACCAGCGTCAGTTCGGCGCGCGCTTCGCGGCCGGCGCGATCGACGATCAGCACGAGCTGCGTGCCGGGCGGTGTCGCGAGTTCGAGCTGCCGCCACTCACTCGGCCGCTGCAGCGCCTGCGGGCTCTTGCCGGCGACGGTGACCTCGAGCAGCACGTCGTCGACCTGCAGTCCGGCGGCCTGCGCCGGCGAGTTCTCGACGACCTCGGCGACCCGCAGCGCGCTCGGCGCGTCGAGCTTCGCCGCCAGCGTGTCGCGCGCGTCGTCGACGCGCAGGCCCGAGAACGCGCCCGCTGGCAGCTGCGCGCGGCGCGCTTCGTCGTCGGGCTCGGCGCGCAGCTCCAGCGGTTCGTCGATGTCGGCGAGCGGCGGCGAGGTGGTCGGCAGCGTGGTGCCGCACGCGGCGAGCGCGAGCAGCGAGAGAGAGAGCAAGGGGAGGCGTGGTGCGTTCACGAAGTGCGGCCGAAGCAAGCGCGGGATGCTAGGGGCGCGCTTCGCCCGCGCGCTACTGACGCGTTCTGCCCTGGTCAGCGTGAGGCTGACTCGGTTTCGCCAGGCCCGCGGTCGCCGCAGCGCGCCGGTTGCGAAAGCGGCGCCGCCGGTCGGTCAGCCATGAATCGGGCCACGATGGCCCGATTCATGGCCCGATTCGCCAGCGCGAGTGTCAGCACTTGCCGAATCGGGCCACGATGGCCCGATTCATGGCCCGATTCGGCATGCGGCACTCACGGGTCGAATCGATCGAGTCACGAGCGCACGACCTCGTAGCGAGTGGCCCTGCCTGCCCCGACCATTCGCAACATTCCAAGGTTCGTCATCCTGCGGAGATGGTTCTTCGCAGTGCGCGACGGGATTGCCATCGCCTGCATGTAGTCGCTGACGCGGACCGACTCGCGGGTGGCGAGCCAGTTCCATCCGTCACGCTCCGCCGCGCTGAGCTGGACGGTGAGGTCCTTCCCGCCCGAAGGCATCGCGGCTCCCGCGTTGCGGTAGAGGGTCAAGAGCATGTAGGGCGCTTTGTACGAATAGGAGGGCAATGGCATGCCGGCAGCGAGTGCCTTGGCGCGCAGCGACTTGAGGCCCAGTCCGCGTTCCTCCGCGAGCCCTAGCTTGGCGAAGACGTAGTGCATTACCGGGTTTCGGCTCAGCATCGGTGCATCGAAGCGCTGGACCTGTTCGATCGTGATCGGCGGAACTGGCTGACCCGGACTGCGCACGACGATCTTGTCCGGGCGCACCTCGAGCTGACACTTGGCTCCCGCGATGCCGTAGTCGCGATGCACGAGCGCGTTCACTACTCCCTCGCGCAGCAGCTCGTACAGCGTGTCGTTCACGGCGCGGCGCTGGGCGCGCGTGCGTGAGATCGGGTTGGGTAGCTTCGCCTGCAGCCAATCGATGACCAATTGGGGGATGCCGATCGCCGGACCTTCGAAGTCGCGTGTCTCCTCGCTGCCATCCGTCTGGTGGATGGTCGCGAGCAGCCCTGCCTGCGGCACCCGAACGCGGGGCTCCTTGCCGAACAGGATCAGGCCGAAGCCGGTCGGAGTGAGGCGCCCCTTCACGTCCTCCACCAATCCCTGTTGCAGTAGCCGACGATGGAATTCGGTACTGCCGACAGGTTCGGCGATGCCCGTCTCGCGTCGATAGTCGCTCAATGCTCGCGGATCCAGGTCGCGAATCTGCGTCGCACTGAGCGATGTCTCCAAAGGTGACAGGAGCGTGGGTGCTGCAGGCTGGTCGTCACGCGCAGCTTCGGCGCGGCGTTCGGCCTGGATGATGAACTTGCGGTTGGCGTCGCGAATGGACTCCTGGAGATCGCGATCGAACATGCGGACCTCGACGCCGTGGCTCTGCAGATAGGCCAGTCCCTTGCGATCCACGGTCGGATCCGGGTCCGTGATGCCGACCCAGACCTCCTTGATGCGGGCCAGCACGATGCGCTCGGCGCAACTCAGTTTTGGGTGGTTGCGAGAGCCCGGCGCGCAAGGTTCCAGGGTGCAGAACAAGACCGAGCCGTCGAGCCTGGCGCTGCGGTTCTTGCGTTCCAGCAGCGTGAACTCCGCGTGGTCGCCGTCGCGCAGTTCGCCACGCGATGCGCTGTTCGTGCTGCCGTCCGGCTTCCACAGCACTGCACCGACTCGTGGACTCGCTTTGCCATCGCGCCGGTTCTCCAGGCGAGTGCCCTGCATCACCGCGATCGCTTTCTCCATCAGCTGCCGCGGCACGAAGCGACGGCGGGGTTCTGGGGTGGGTTGCGCTACCGCATTGGCTGGGTTGCCGGTCTGCGTCCGTAGACCACGGTTGGCAACGCTCTTTGTTGGCTTCTTCTCGGTCGCCATGGGGCGCGAGTTGTAGCGGGAGCCAGGCCTTGGGCCAGCAGTCGGCGCCCCTGCCGCTACTCCGCGGTCATTCCGTCGATCGTTTGGTCGCCGAGTTCCTGTGCCAGGGTCAGGGCCGGATGTCTGCGCGAGCCTGCCCCCGGTTGCGCACTGAGTTGGCGGGAGCGACGTCGATCACCTCGGTCGGCCGGAACCCGAAGGAGTGGATATGCTGCGATGCCCCGAACCTGTGCCTTCCTCGATGCCGAGCACGTTGAGCCGAGTCACGAAGCGCCGCTGGACCTACGCGGACTACTGCAGGATCCCGCCGGATCGCAAACGGCACGAGATCATCGACGGGAGGCACTACGTGAATCCCGGTCCTAGCCCCGACCACCAGTCGGTGGGGATCCTGCTGGGATTCGACCTCGTGCGGCTGATCACGAAGCGGCGGCGAGGCCGAGTCTTCACAGCGCCGATCGACGTGCATCTGGGGCCTGGCAGCGTGGTGCAGCCCGATCTCGTGGTGCTGGTGGGGCGCAACACGTCGATCGTGGGGCCGCGCAAGATCACTGGTGTGCCCGACCTGCTGATCGAGGTGCTGTCACCGTCCAACCGTTCGTACGACCGCCGCCGCAAGTTTGCGCGCTATGAGCGTGCCGGCGTGCGCGAGTACTGGATCGTCGATCCGGCTGCGCACACCGTCTAACCGTTCGTGCTGCGCCGCGGCAAGTATGTGGCGATGCCGGTCGAGACCGAGTCGATCACGCTGCGGGTGATGCGCGGCGTGACGATCGACCTGCGCGAAGTGTGGAGCAAGCCGCGCTGACGCGCGCTCACTGCGAGCGCAGCCGCCGCAGCGCGAGGTTCGCCAACAGCAGCGCACCAGCGAGCCACGCCAGCGGCGCCAGCAGTGCCTGCTCGCGGAACTGCCACAGCGCGTCCGCAGCACCGCGCGCGACCGCGGTCGCGTAGCCGAGCACCGAGTCGTCGCGCATGCCGAGCGGCAGGTGGCTCGACAGCAGCCAGCCGGCGTGGTCGCGCAGCCGGTCGCGGAACGCTTCGCCGACCAGCACGGCCAGCACCGCCAGCAGCAGCGCGCGCGCCGGTCGCTTCGCCAGCGTCGACGCCGCGAGGCCGGTCGCCGCGACCGCGAGCAGCGGCAGGATCAGGTGCAGGCCGGCCGACCACAGTTGCGGCGCCACGTCGCGCGCGCTCGCCATCAGTTGCCGGTCGCCAGTGCGCGTCACTTCCTCGAGGTCGGTGAAGCCGAACTGTGCTCCCGCGGTCACCAGCGTCGCTGCCAGCAGCAGTGCCCAGCCGAACAGCGCCAGCGTCGCCAAGGCCGCGAACTTGCCGAGCAGCACGTCGCTGCGGCGCACCGAGCGCTGCAGCGTGTTGCGCAGCGTCTCGCCGCTCAGGTCCGCCGCGATGCTCTGGCTGCCGAACCACAGCACGCACAGCGCCAGCACCGGCGTCGCCGACTGCAGCGCGTGCATCGCTGCGAGGTGGCCGCTGCCGGCGTCGGCGCTGAACAGGTCGCCCGCCTTCACACGCGCCAGGTTGGCCGTGACCTTGTGGTGGTAGGTGAACACGCTCCACACCGCCAGCCCGCTAGGGATCGCCAGCAGCAGCGGCGTGCTGCGATGCAGCCGCAGCAGGCGCAGTTCGTGCAGGAACGCGCGCGCCAGCGGCAAGTGTGCGGTGCTCAGCGGCGGCGAAGGCGAGCGTTCGCACGTCGGTGCGGTCGGCGCGGGCTGGCTCTGCAGCCGGTCGGCGCCGAGGTAGATCGCTTCGAGCGTGACCGGTGCCGGCGCGAACGCGTGCAGGTCGCCGGCGCTGGCGAGCGCGCGCACGATCGGGCCCGGCGCGTGCGGGCCGAGGTCGGCGAGCAGTCGTTCGCCATCGCGCTGCGCTGCGATGCCGTGTTGCTGTAGCGCCTGTTCCAGCGCCGTGAGCGGCGTGCCCTGCACGACGTGATGGCTGTGCAGCTGCGCGCGCAGGTGTGCGAGATCGCCTTCGACGACGACGGCGCCTTCGCGCAGCACGCCGATGCGGTTGCAGACGCCTTCGAGTTCGGCCAGCTGGTGGCTGGACACCAGCACCGCGGTGCCGTTCTGCGTCAGTTGCCGCAGCAGTTCGCGCAGGTCGGCGATGCCTTCGGGGTCGAGACCGTTGGTTGGTTCGTCGAGCAGCAGCAGCGGTGGCGCGCCGAGCAGTGCCTGGGCCACGCCGAGGCGCTGCCGCATGCCGAGCGAGAACGTGCCGACGCGCCGGTCGCTGGCGGCGGCGAGGCCGGTGTGCTCCAGCACGCGCGAGCACTCGGCGGTGGCGAGGCGGTGCGGCAGACCCTGCAGCCGCGCCAGCGCACGCAGGTTCTGCCGCGCGGTCGCGTGCAGGTGGAAGCCGGGGCGTTCGACCAGCGCGCCGATTCGCGCGCGCGCGCCGCACGGATCGCGCAGCGCGTCGATACCGAACACTTGCACGCTGCCGCGCCGCGGCCGCAGCAGGCCCAGCGACAGGCGCAGCACCGTGGTCTTGCCCGCACCGTTGTGGCCGAGGAAGCCGTAGCAGTCGCCCGGCATCAGCGTCAGCGACACGCCGCGGATCGACGCACCCTTGCCGTAGGCGAAGTGCAGGTCACGCAGCTGGAGGGCGGCAGTCACGGGGCGAGCATGCTGGCGGTCGGCGAACGAGCGTCAAGACGCGAGTGCAGTCGCTCCGTATCATCCGCGGCCCGCCCATGAGCCAACTCCACCGCGCGTTCGCGCGCACGGCCGCGCGCCGTCAGCATCTCGACCAGGGCAATCTGCTGCGTTCGCTGACCCTGGTCATCAATGGCGTGCCCGGCGGCATCAACCTCGGCCAGGGCGTCTGCGACCTCGATTCGCCAAAACCGCTGATCGCGGGCGCGATGGCGTCGATCGACGGCGGCGATCGCCAGCTCTACACGCCGTACGCCGGCCTGCCCGAGCTGCGCGAAGCGATCGCCGCCAAGCTGCGCCGGCACAACCAGCTGCCGTACGAAGCGAAGAACGTCGCGGTCTGCACCGGCAGCAGCGGTGCCCTGTTCGCGGCCGGCATGACGATGCTCGATCCCGGCGACGAGGTCGTGCTGTTCGAGCCGTTCTACAGCTACCACGGCACGACGATCCCGCTGTTCGGTGCGGTGCCGGTGCCGGTCGCGCTCGATCGGCAGACGCTGGCGTTCGATCCGCAGGCGCTGCGCAAGGTGCTGACGAAGAAGACGCGCGCGGTGGTCGTCAACACGCCCGGCAACCCGTCCGGCAAGGTGTGGACGCGCGCCGAACTCGAACAGCTCGCGGCGGTGCTCGACGGCAGCGACGTGCTGGTACTGACCGACGAGGTCTACGAGTACATGTGCTTCGACGGGCGCGCTCACGTATCGCCGGCGACGGTGCCCGGCCTCGCCGAACGCACGCTGACGATGAACTCGTTCAGCAAGACGTTCTCGGTGACCGGCTGGCGCATCGGCTTCCTCGCGGGTCCCGCGGAGATCGTCGAGAAGTGCGGCATCGTCTTCGACCAGATCGAAGTGTGCGCGGCGCGGCCGATGCAGCGCGGCGTGCAGCGTGCGCTGCAGGAACTGCCGGACAGCTACTACACGGACCTGCAGGCGGGCTACCAGAAGAAGCGCGACGCGTTCTGTGCCGCGCTGCGCGACGCGGGCTTCACGTTCCTGGTGCCGCAGGGCGCCTACTACGTGATGGCCGACTACAGCAAGGTGTTCGGCGATCTGCTGCCGTACCCGGCGGTGCTGAAGATGATCGAACGCATCCGCGTCAACGCGGTGCCGGGCGACCTGTTCTATGCGCGGCCCGAGGGCGTGCGCAGCATGCGGTTCCAGTTCGCCGTCGACTGGCCGGTGCTCGAGGAAGCGATGAAGCGGCTGCGGAGTCTGCGCGCATGAACCCACTCGCCTTCAGCAGCGCGCTCGCGCTGCTCACGTTCGCTCCATTGGTCCGGACGCAGCAGGCGGAGCCCGAAGCGGGCCTCGTCGCGTTGCACCAGGCGCTGCTCGATGCGCAGACCGATGCGGTCGTGCTCAACGTCGCGGCGCACCCGGACGACGAGTCGTCGCGCACCGACACCGTGCTGCGCCGCAAGTACGGCATGCGCGTCGTCACGGCCTACACGACGTACGGCGACGGCGGCCAGAACGCGATCGGCCGCGAGATCGGGCCCGAACTCGCCTACTGGCGCGTGCGCGAGACGCTGCGCGCTGCGGCGATGAGCGGTGTCGAAGTGCGCTGGCTCGGCATGCCGGACTTCGGCTT
>CAMAUH010000172.1 GCA_945861365.1 Candidatus Kuenenia stuttgartensis | reverse complement strand
AATAGTGGTCGCGCACGGTGCCGTCGGTCTGTTCCCAATGCAGCGCGGTCGGCAACGCCGTGCGCGCCAGCGGCACCAGCTTCGCCAGCAGGTCGCGGTCAGGGAGCCCGGTGTGGCCGTTGTCCGCGACGAACGTGAACGTGAACGGGTACTGCCCCGCGTGCTGCTTCTGCAGTTCGGCCAGCGTCGCGGCGAACTTCTGGCAGCGCTCGGCGCGGCCGTAGGCGGTGTCCTTGCCGCCGACCATGAACGAGAACGGCAGCGTGTGCAGCCCGGTCGCCACCGTCTCGCCGTCGGTCGGCGCCGCGGCGCTGCCGTGCACGGCGGCGAAGCGGTGCGGCAGCTTCGGCCCGATCGCGAACGCGCCGTAGCCGCCGTGGCTGTAGCCGAGCGCGATCACGCGGTCCGGATCGACGTCGCCGCACACCACGAACTGCCGGATCAGCGTCTCGAGCAGCGGGTAGAAGTAGTCGGTGTAGAAGCCGTTCCACTCGTCGGTCGGCGCCCGCAGCGCGCAGTACAGGTAGCCGCCCGCTTCCGGGTGGTCCTTGTAGTAGATCTGCATGTGCTGCCACTGCGAGTCGTTGACGCGCTTCGGCGCGTTGCCGCCGCCGTGCATCGCGATCACCAGCGGCCAGCGGCCACTGGCCGGTTTCTCGCCGACCTGCTTCACCGTGTAGGGGCTCTGCTTGTCGCCGGCGCGCGCGACCTTGGCATCGAAGTCGGCCTGCAGCTTGGCGCGTTCGGCCGCGGCCCACGACTGCGCGACCAGCGCGCGCAGCCGCGCGTCGCCAGCCGGCGTGCGCAGTTCGGCGTCGAGGTTGCGATCGAACTCGAAGGTCGCCTGCCGTGCTTCATCGGCGGCGAAGAAGCGGTCCAACTGGGCGCGCAGGGCCTCTGCAGTGGAGTCCTGGGCCGCTGCGGCGCCCGTCGTGCCCAGGGCGAACGGTAGCTCGGTCGGAACCACGCCGGTGCCACTGCTCCAGCCTTCGCCAGCCGCTCGCGGCAACGCATAGCGCGCCGACACGTCCTCCCCCCACAGTTCGACGCCGCGGCCCCAGCCAGCGGCGAAGCGTTCCCCGGTCTTGGCGAACGACACCGCCCACACGCGATGCGCACGGTCGGCGCTCGCGCACCGCGCCGCGTCGCCGGTGAACCAACCGCGGTCGAGCCCGGCCGGATCCGGTTCGTCCGCGCCGACGAAGCGCCACGCCTCGCCATCCCACACTTCGACCCACGTGTGGTTGCCGTCCTTGTGCGGCCACTGCACCGACACCAGCCGCGCCGGCACGCAGCACGCGCGGCACGCATCGGCGAGCAGGATCGACAACCCCGTGCAACTGGCCTTGCCTTGCGCGATCGACTCGCTCGGCGCCTGGTCGGCGCGCGCGCGCTTCGTCGAGTAGTGCACGTTCAGCGCCTGGAAGATCGTCTCGTTGAGCTTCCGCGCCGCTTCGCCCGGCGTCTTGCAGTCGCGCACCGACGGCAGGCAGCGCGGCTGCAGGTCGCTGCGCCAGTCCTCGCGCTTCTCGTTGGCCTGCGCGTAGGGCAACACGAACTGCTGGAACAACGGCTCCGGCAGCGCGGCTCCCCACGCCACCGCACCGCGCGCCTCGTGCGCGAGCTGCACGTCGTGCAGCAGGAACGCCGCCGTCAACGACTGCGCATCGGCGTCCGGCATGTGCTCCATCACGAACGCCAGCGAGGCGCGCTGCGGCTCCGGCACCCCGCGCCACGCGCGTTCGAGTTCGCCGCGATTGGCGCCGGCCCGCGCGAACGTGGCGGAAACCGCGGCCGGGGCATCCTGGGCCCACACGGCACCCCCCATCAGGAACGGAACGAGCAGCGAACGCATGCGCATGGCGCGCTTCTAACCGCGCGCGCCGATGCCGTCACCGAGCCAACCGGTTCACTGCGGCCGCAGCGTGCCCTGCGAGAACATCCAGATGCCGGTCCCGGTGGCGATCAACACCACCACCAGCCACACCAGCACGACGATGCGATGCAGCAGCCGCGCGCGCTCGCTGCGCCACAGCCACAAACCGGTCAGCACCACCGGCAGCGCCAACAGGCCGCCCGCCTTGGCCCACAGCAGGTGTGTTTCCTTCACCGCGGCCGGGAAGTCGTACCGCGACGCCAGCTGCTCGGTCAGCAGCACCGTGATCACCAGCAACACGATCGTGCCCGGCCCCACCCACAGGTGCGCCCGACGCAACCGCCGGAACCCGGTCACCAGCGCGACCAGCAGCGACACGACCGTCAGGACGAACGCGAGCCAGAACAGCAACGTGGGCGGCATGCCATTGCATCGTGCAGCAGGTGCCGCACGCAAGCCAGCATCCGCCGAGCGATGCAAGTCGACAAACCACCATGCCATCGTCACCAACCACGCCGGGGGAAAGGCCGTAGACGGAAAACGGCTGTCGCGAACCGATGAGTTCGGCGATGGACCGCGACCTGACACCGGATGAGTTCCAGCGCTTTCACGACCTGATCTACAAGGTCGCCGGCATCCACTACCCGAAGGAGAAGATCGAGCTGCTCAGCAACCGCATCCGCAAGCGCGTGCGGGCGATCAACTGCCACTCCTACGACGCCTACCTGCAGCAGCTGCAGCAGGCGGGCGAGAGCACGGAACAGCAGGCGTTCCTGGACTCGATCACGACGAACGAGACCTACTTCTTCCGCTGCCAACGGCACTGGGACTACTTCAAGAGCTGGGTGCAACAGCGCCATGCCGATCCGGCCCGGCGCGGCCAACCGCTGCGCATCTGGTCGGCGGCCGCCTCGACCGGCGCCGAGGCCTACACGATCCTGATCGTGCTGCAGCAGGTGCTCGGCCCCGGCTTCGGCGGCACCCAAGTCGAGGTGCTCGGCACCGACCTGTCGATGCACGTGCTGGCCGAAGCCCGCGCCGGCCTGTACCGCAACTACGCGCTGGCGCAGACCGCACCCGACGTCGTCAACAAGTTCTTCACCCGCACCGAACGCGAGCAGTTCGAGTTCGACAAGAACCTGCGCAAGCTCGTGCGCTTCCAGCGGCACAACCTGATGGAACCGCTGAAGGTCTCGCAGCCGTTCGAGTTCATCTTCCTGCGCAACGTGATGATCTACTTCGATCAGCCGAGCCGCGAGAAGGTGCTGCAGCACGTGTTCGCGGTGGCGCAGCCGGGTTGCCCGCTGATCGTCGGCGAGTCGGAGAGCCTGCTGAACACGCAGCACGGCTTCCAGTACGTGAAGCCATCGATCTTCCAGAAGCCGGTCGCCCCGCTGGTGCGCAGCAAGGCCTGAGCAGGCCGGTGCGCGGAGCCGGTCGCCGGCCTACTCTGCGGGAATGGTCCACGTCGTCGATGGCGCCCCCAAGGGCGCCGGCTTGCGCATCGGCATCGCCGTCGCCCGCTTCAACGAACTCGTCACCGAACGGCTGCTGGCCGGCGCGCTGCAGACGCTGCTGCAGCACGGTGTGCGCGATGCCGACATCACCGTCGTGCGCGTGCCTGGCGCCTTCGAACTGCCACAGGCCTGCCTGTGGCTCGCCCGCGGTGGCAAGGTCGATGCGGTGCTGATGCTCGGCGCCGTCGTGCGCGGCGGCACCGACCACTACGAGTACGTGTGCGGCGGTGTCACCGATGGCGCCATGCGCACCGAACTCGACACCGGCGTGCCGCTGGGCTTCGGCGTGCTGACCTGCGCCACCATGGATCAAGCGATCGCGCGCGCCGGCGGCGAAGCCGGCAACAAGGGTGAGGACGCTGCCATCGCCGCGTTGGCGATGGTCGACGTGCGGCGGCAGCTCGCCGCGGCGAGCGCGGGTTGATCGAGCGCGATTCTGCGCTACCCTTCGTCGCCCCGTTTCCCCCGGAAACCGCTCCTTGCCATGACCGCCCCCATCCGTCGCCGTTCGCGCGCCCGCGAGATCGCCATGCAGGTGCTGTTCCAGTTCGACGTGCGCGGCGACCACTACGGGGGCGAGGTCGGCAAGTCGACGGCCCAGCTGTGCGAAGACGAGGCCGCCGGCGAGACCGACGTGGTCGAGTTCGCCGCGCGCCTGGTGGACGGCACCGTGCAGAACCGCGCCGCGATCGACCAGCGGCTGCAGATCGTCGCGCGCAACTGGGACCTGCGGCGCATGGCCATCGTCGACCGCAACGTGCTGCGCATGGCGGCCTACGAGCTGACGTTCTGCAACGACATCCCGCCGAAGGTCGTCATCAACGAAGCGATCGAACTGGCGAAGAAGTTCTCGACCGCCAACTCCGGCGGCTTCGTCAACGGCATCCTCGACCGCATCCGCATCGACCTCGAGAAGGAACGCAAGCCTACACCCGCGGACGACGCGCCGGCCGCCGGCGCCAGCTGACGCCCGCGGCCGCACGATTGCCGCGCGGCGCGGAAAGGCGCACACTGCCCGACCCATGGTGTTCGGCAAGCTGCTGTCGGCGCTCAAGAAGACGCGCGACGTCCTGACCAAAGGCCTCGCCCGCCTGTTCCAAGGGCGCACGCTGGACGACGCGTTCCTCGATGACCTCGAGGAGGTGCTCTACAACAGCGACCTCGGCCCGGTCGGCACGCGCGTGGTCGACGACCTGAAGGCGGCCTACAAGCGCCGCGAGGTCAAGGACATCAAGGAGGTGCCCGACTTCCTGAAGGCCCGGCTCACCGCGATGCTGCAGGGCAGCGAAGCGCCGCTGGCGAAGACCGCGAGCGCCCCCACCATCGTGCTGATCGTCGGCGTCAACGGCGCTGGCAAGACGACGTCGATCGCCAAGCTCGCCCGCCACCTGCAGCAGCAGGGCAAGACCGTGCTGCTCGGCGCCGGCGACACCTTCCGCGCCGCCGCGGTCGAGCAGCTGACGCTGTGGGCCGGCCGCCTCGGCATCGGCATCATCAAGCAGGCTACCGGCGCCGATCCGGCCGCGGTCGCGTTCGACGCGGTCAGCGCCGCCGTCGCGCGCAAGGTCGACTACCTGCTGCTCGACACCGCCGGCCGCCTGCACACGCAGAAGAACCTGATGACCGAGCTCGAGAAGATCGTGCGCGTCGTCAAGAAGCAGGTGCCCGACGCACCGCACGAGACGCTGCTGGTGCTCGACGCGACGACCGGCCAGAACGCGATCCGCCAGGCCAGCGAGTTCACCAAGTCGGCGCCGATCAGCGGACTGATCCTCGCCAAGATGGACGGCACCGCGAAGGGTGGCGCCCTGTTCGGCATCCGCGACGCGCTGCCGGTGCCGGTCAAGTTCCTCGGCGTCGGCGAGGGCATCGACGACCTCGAGGCCTTCGTCGTGAAGGACTTCGTCGAGGCGATCCTGCAGTTCGACAAGACGGCGTCGGCATGACCGCGGGCGAAGCCGCCGAAGGCTGGTCGCCAAAGCCCTGGCTGCCGTGGCTGTTCCTCGGCCTGCTGGTGCTGCCGTTCCACCCGTACTGGGTCGACTTCGAACAGGTGCGCCGCGGACTGCTGCTGGTGCTGGCCGGCGGCTGCCTGGTCGCGCTGCCGCGCCTGCTGCCGGTGCGCGGCGAACGGGCGACGCTGGCGTTCTTCGGGTTCCTGGTCGCGTGTGCGGTGATCGACGCCCTCGCCGACGCGTGGCTGCGCGATGCGAAGCAGATGCCGTCCTTCCAGCCGTGGGAGGCGATCTACCGCCTCGCCCACTGGCTCGCGCTGTTCGTCGTGCTGCGGCTCGGTGCCGCCGCGCGCGCGGCGAGCGCGACGCCGTTCGCGCTGCTGCTGCTGCTGACGTCGCTGTTCGGCCTGCTGCAGCGCCTCGGCGTGGCCGAGATCGCCGGCTACGGCGTCGAACGCGAACCGGTGTCGGTGTTCGGCAACCTGAACGTCGCCGCCGAATGGACCGCGGTCGCGGCGATGGTGGTCGCGGTGGCGCTGCCGCGCACGAGCGGCCGCGCGCGCGGCCTCGCCTTCGCGGCGCTGCTGCTGGCCGGCGCCTACGCAGTCGCCAACCAATCGCGCTCGGCGCTGGTCGCGCTGCCGGTCGGGCTCGCGGTGCTGGCGGCCCTGCGGCGCGAACGGTTGCCGCTGCCGCTGCTGACCGTGCTGCTGGGTGCAGGCCTCGGCTTCCTGCTGCACACGACAGCAGTGCGGCAAGACCAGGCGCCGCTGGCCGAACTGCAGCGCGGCACCAGCACGCTGGCGGTGCGGCTCGAGATCGCCAAGGGCGCGACGAAGCTGTTCGCCGAGTCGCCGGTGTTCGGCCGCGGCCCGGGCCAGTTCGCGGTGCAGTACCCGCGCTTCCGCAGCCAGGGTGAGATCGAGGCATCGAGCCACGGCCGCCAGTTCCCCACCGAAGTGCGCACCGCGCACGACGACTGGCTCGAACTGCTGGTCGATGGCGGCCTGCCGGCACTCGGCCTGTTCGCGGCGATGCTGTTCGTGCTGCAGCGCGGCCAGCGCGACAAGTCGGCGCAACTGCCGCTGTTCGTGCTGTTGCTGCTGATGCTGGTACGCGCACCGCTGTGGAACGCACCGGCCGCGGTCGCGGCAGTCTGGCTGGTCGGCGCGCCGGTCGCGTCAGCAACGCCGGCAACGGCGTGGCGGCGCTGGTTGGCGATCGCGGCGGGACTCGCACTCGTCGGACTCGGCCTGCTGCCGATCGTGGCGAACACGCGCTTCGCCGCGTGCGTGCAGGCGAACCGCCACGAGCAACCCCCACAGCGGGAAGACGCCGCTGCGGCGGTGTGGTGGATGCCGTTCGAACCGCGCTGGCAGCAGTTCCTGGCCCAGCTGGACCTCGCCAGCGGCGATCTCGCCAACGCCAAGACGCACGCCGCCGCCGCCGTAGCACTGCGGCCGTTCGACCCGCAGGCCTACGAGCTGCTGGTGGAGATCCTGGTGCGCGGCAAGGCATTCGATGCCGCCAGCCAGCTCGTCGACCACGCCCTGCCCTTCGACCCTGCCCACCCCGAGCTGCGCACGTGGCACAGCTGGCTGTGCATGCAGAACGGCGATGCCGAAGGCGCGATCCTCGCCGTCGTCGAAAACCCGCATCCGACGCTGCGCGGGAAGCTGGCCGAGCACTTCGAAGCCCTCGGCAACGCCACCGCCGATGCGGTCGCGAAGGCCCGGTTCGCGGTCGAGCACCACTTCCTGGCGGCCCTCGACGGACTCGGCAAGCCGGAGCCGGCGGCCCAAGTCGCGACGACACAGCACATCAGCGCGATGGGCAACGCGCGCAAGGAAGCCGGCCTGCCGCGCGACCAGCGCGTGCTGGTGGTCGGCGCGCTGCAGATGCTCGAACTCGGCCAGATCGAACGCGCGATCAAGGTCGGCGAACGCTCCGCGACGTGGCAGCCGCTGCTGCCGTGGCAACGGGCGCTGTTCGGCGATCGGCTCGAACGCCTGCGTTCGCTCGAGACCTGGCAGGCGTTCCTCGACAAGCGCTGAGAGCCGCTACCAACTCACGACAAGGAAACAGCCACCGATCTCAGCACCGGCGATCTCGAGGACCTGCAGATGGCATTCGCCAAGAACCTCAACCGAACCGAGACCCTCATGAGCACCGCCCAACGCCTGCGCCTCGAAGGACATCAGCAAGGATTGACCCAAGGATTGAACCAGGGCCTGTCCCAGGGGCGCGCCGAAGCCCTGCTGCGGCTGCTGGCACAACGTTTCGGCGCGCTGCAGCCCGCCATCACCCGACAGGTCATGGCCGGCTCGAACGACGAACTCGACCGCTGGCTCGACCGCGTGCTCGCCGCCCCGACGCTGGCCGACGTGTTCGCCGGCTGAACCGCGCAGCGCTACTTCTTCGCGTCCCCACCGCCAGCCGCGGCCTTGCCGGCACCGGCCGCCTGCACGGCTTCGAGTTCCGCCTCGGCACCGCAGCCCGCGACGAACTGCTCGAACGTCCATTGCTGCGCGCGCAGCGCATGCCCTTCGGGGAACAGCGACCGCAGCGCGTCCTGCAGCTGCAGGCCGAGGAACGCCATGCCGAGCCGGTTCGCGTGCAGGCGATCGGGTTGCAACAAGGCCCCCGGCGGCGTCCGCAGCACCCCCGACTGCAGCGGCAGCGAAGCGCCGGTGTCCTTCATGGTCTTGACGAAGTCGGCCAGCTTCACCTGCTTCACGTTCGCATGCTCGGCGACCCACTTCGCCAGCTTCTCGTTCAACGCGCGCAGCACATCCGGCGTCGGGATCTGCGCCGGGCGCAGCATGCGCGGTGCAGCACCGCGGAAGTCCGGCAGGTCGCCGATGACCACGGGCCCTTCGATCTGCGCCAGCAGCGCCAGCCCCTTGTCGAGCAACGCCAGCCGCGCCGGCCCTTCCTCGCCGCGCACGTGGCCGTAGGCGAACCAGAACGGGAAGTCGATCGCGAGCACGT
>CAMAUH010000171.1 GCA_945861365.1 Candidatus Kuenenia stuttgartensis | reverse complement strand
TGCCCGGCAGCGAGATGCCGAGGTTCGCCGCCTTGCTCTCGCCGGGGCCGTTGACGACGCAGCCCATCACCGCGACCTGCAGGCTCGCCGCCTGCGGCTTCGCCTTCTTCCACTCGGGCATGCGCGCGTGCAGGAACTTCTCGACCTGCTGGCTCAGTTCCTGGAAGTAGCTCGACGTCGTGCGGCCGCAGCCCGGGCACGCGGTGACCTGCGGCAGGAACGGCCGGATGTCCATCGCCTGCAGGATCTGCTGGGCGACGCGCACTTCCTGGGTGCGCGAGCTGCCCGGCTCCGGCGTCAGCGACACGCGGATCGTGTCGCCGATGCCCTCCTGCAGCAGGATCGACAGGCCCGCGGTCGACCCGACGATGCCCTTCATGCCCATGCCCGCTTCGGTGAGGCCGAGGTGCAGCGCGTGGTCGGTGCGGTCGGCCAGCGCGCGGTAGACGCGCACCAGTTCCTGCACCTTGCTGATCTTGCAGCTGAGGATGATCTGGTCCTTGCGCAGCCCGAGTTCCTCGGCGGCCTGCGCGGAGCGCAGCGCACTCTGCACCATCGCTTCGAGCATCACCGCCGTCGCTTCCTGTGGCACCGACGCCTTGGCGTTGGTCTCCATCAGGGCGTTCAGCAGTTCCTGGTCGAGCGAACCGGCGTTGACGCCGATGCGCACCGGCTTGCCGTGGTCCTTCGCGCATTCGACCATCGTCGCGAAGTTCTTGTCGTGGTTGGCACCCTTGCCCACGTTGCCCGGGTTGATGCGGTACTTGTCGAGCGCCTCGGCGCACTGCGGGTACTTCCGCAGCAGCACGTGGCCGTTGTAGTGGAAGTCGCCGACCAGCGGTACGCGCAGGCCGCGGTCGCGCAGGCGCTGACGGATCTCGGGCACCGCGGCGGCGGCCTCCTGCGTGTTGACCGTGATGCGCACGACCTCGCTGCCGGCGAGGAACAGTTCGGCGACCTGGTCCGCGGTCGACTTCGGGTCGGCGGTGTCGGTGTTGGTCATCGACTGCACGACGACCGGGTGACCACCGCCGACGGTGATGTCGCCGACCTTGACGGGAACGGTCTTCCTGCGCTGCGGCACGAACATGGGGGCGCGGAGGATAGCGAGCGGAGGGTTCCGCGGCGATGCCGGCAGCTCGCAAGCGTGCGGTGGTCGCCTCGGCATCCGGTCGGCTAGGCTGCGGGGCCGATGACCGCTGCCGCCGTTCCGCCTGCCCCGCAGCACCCGTGGCGCGTGCTGGTGTTCTGCTGGCTCGGCTGGGTCTTCGACTTCTACGACCTGATCCTGTTCGCCTTCGGCAAGCGCACGATCGCGCAGGAACTCGGCCTCGATCTCTACGGCAGCATCGCCTGGATCGAAGGCTGGTCGCTGGCGGCGACCGCGGTAGGCGGGTTCCTGTTCGGCCGCCTCGCCGACCGCACCGGCCGCCGCACCGCGATGGTGGCCAGCATCGTCGCGTTCTCGTTCGGCGCGTTGCTGACCGGCTGCGCACAGGGCTTCTGGTCGCTGCTGCTGGCGCGCGTCGTCACCGGGCTCGGCGTCGGTGGCGAATGGGGCATCGGCCACGCGGTCGTCGCCGAGACGTGGCACGGCCGCACGCGCGATCGCGTGCACGGCCTGCTGCAGGCCGGCAGTCCGGTGGCGATGGCGGCGGCGGCGGCGGTCGGCTGCTTCCTGATGCCGCTGCCCGGCGTCGGTTGGCGCGCGGTGTTCCTCGGTTCGTCGGCGCTGGCGGTGCTGGCGTTGTTCGCGCGCGCGTGCATGCCCGGCCCCGATCGCGCCGTGCAGGCTGCGGAACGGTTGCCTGTGGCGACGTTGTGGTCGCCCGCCTACCGCCGCACCAGCGCCGTGCTGCTCGGGCTGCTGACGCTGCACATGGCGGGCTTCTGGTGCGTCTACGCGGAGCTGCCGGCGGCGTTGATGCAGCTGCACAAGGTGCCAGCTCGCGATGTCGGCTGGTTCCAGATCCAGGTCAACACCGTGCACGTGTTCGCCGACCTGGCTTTCGGTTTCGTCGCGGCCGCGTGGGGTCGCCTGCGCACGTTCGTGCTGTGCTGCCTGCTGTTCGCGGTGGGGCACGTCGTGGTGCTGGCGCAGCTCGACGCGATCACCGCCGACTTCGGCGCGTTCACGCTGGCGGTGGCGTTGATGGGCGTTGGCGCCGGAACGTGGTCGTGCTTCGGGGCGCTGTTCGGCGCGCACTATCCGGTGGCGCTGCGCGCGACCGCGGCGGCGACGTTCTATGCGCTCGCGCGGTTCGTGCAGCTGCCCTGCAAACCGCTGCTGGGCGAGTCGCTGCGTGGCGGTTCGTTCGCGCCGGCGCTGTGGCTCGGCATCGGCTGCGCGCTCGGTTCGGCGCTGCTGGTGCTGCTGCTGCCGCGCGGGCGTGTGACCGGTTCTGTCGCCGATCGGTGACAGGCTGCTACGCGGGCGCAACCCACGTCGCTGTGGCTGGCTCGCGGCGTGTCGCCGGACTGCGATAGGCGCCACCCGGCTGGCACGCGCGCGTGACGACAAGCCTCGCCGCAGCCCCGGATCGTGCGTTCCGCGGCTTGGCACTGGGCTTGCCTTGGCGGGCCAACTCCGGAGTCGCCCATGAATGCCTGCCGCGCCCTGCTGTTCCTCGCCCTGCTGCCCCTGGCGGCGATGCTGCCCGCCCAGTTGCGGCCGACGCCGGTGGTGCCGCCGCCGGATCCGTGGCTTGCCACGGTGGCGGACGCGCAGCAGCGCCTCGGCTACGTGTCGTTCGGCCCGTTCGTGATGGGCCACAACCACGGCAGCGATGACCTGCACCTGCTGCTGCCCGACGAGCCGCTGCGTTGGATCGAGACCGCGCACTTCCGCATCGGCTGTGCGCTGCCCGGCTGCGCGGTCACCGGTGGCAAGCCGTGGCTGCAGACGCTGCAAGGCGAACTGCAGCAGCTGGCCGCGCGCCTGCCGTCGCTCGATCCGAAGACCAGGCACCTCGACGGCTGGCTGCGCGCCCACCTGGTCGCGCAGCGCGCCGAACGCCTCTACCAGCAGGTACAGACGCTGCTCGAGGTCGACGACGCGTGGTTTCCTGCAGCACCGGGCAACGACCCGGCCTACGCGGCGCAGTTCCGCGGAGTCGGGCCGTTCCTCGGCATGCGGCACAAGTTCACGATCCTGCTGCTGAACCGCGGCGAGAATCTGGCGAAGTTCACGGCGGCGTTCCATGCGCGTGCGACGACCGAACCGGCGCGGCGGCACGACGGCGAGTACGGGTGCCTCGTGTTCGCGGCGGCGGGCGACACCGGCGCGCACCTGGCGGACGACGAGGAAGCGCTGGCTGCGCTGCTGACCTTCCACCTGACGCACAACCTGCTGACCGGCTTCCGCGCCTTCGGCCACGAGCTGCCGGCGTGGTTGGTGCAGGGCCTGGCGCTGCACTTCGGCCGTCAGGTCAGTGCGCAGGTGCCGCTCGTCGCCGTGAAGGACGATGCCGATCGCGCGCGCTACCGGCAGTGGGACAAGCGGCTCGCGGTGATGAAGAAGGAGCAGTCGTTCGTGCCGTTCGCGCAGCTGATCGAACGCGTCGACATCGAGCGGCTCGGCGAGGACGCGCAGCTGCAGAGCCTGGCGATGGTCGAGTGGTTGCGCGAGCGGCACGCCGGTGGGCTCGCGCGCTTCCTGCACCGCATGAAGGAGCCGTTCCATGGTCGGCTGCGGTTCCCGACCAACCAGGAGCTGTATGCCCGGCAGGCCGACGCGTTGCGGGAGGCGTTCGGCATGGATGCTGACGCGCTGGATCGGCAGTGGCGGCAGCAGCTGGCGCCGCGGCGGTTGGCGAAGCGCTGAACCGCCCTGCCATCGGGCTCGTGCGGTGGCGGTGCCGCAGCGGCGGCGCCGCAGCGCATTGTGCGTCAAGGCCCGTTGCCGCGTCGGCCGATGCCCTGGGACTACTGGCCCAGGGGGTCCCATGCAGATCCAGCGATTGAGCTTCGATGCGGCAACGGGGTGGTCAGCGGCATTCGCGCCACTCGACTCCGATCAGACCATGGTGTTGGCGTTCGGCGCGAGCCGGTTCGGAGCGGACCCGCGGCCGTTGCAGGAACTGCAGCGGGCGTTCCCGCGGGCGCACCATCTCGGCTGCTCTACCTCGGGGGAGATCCACGGTGCGACGGTCCGCGACGACAGCCTCAGCGTCGCCATCGTGCGGTTCGAGCGCACGCGGCTGGCCACGGCAGTGGCCCATGTCGCACACGCCGACGAGTCGTACGCCGCCGGCCGCAGCATCGCGGAGCAACTGGCCCAGCGCGACGATCTGGCCGGGGTGTTCGTGTTGTCGGACGGCCTGCGCGTCAACGGCACGCAGCTGGTGCGCGGCCTCAACGACGTGCTGCCGCCGAACGTCGTCGTCACCGGTGGTCTCGCGGGCGACGGCGCTCGCTTCCAGAGCACCTGGACGCTGCAGCACGGGCTGCCTGCCGCTGGCATCGTCACGGCCATCGGGCTGTATGGCGCCGCGGTGCACATCGGCCACGGCAGCAAGGGCGGCTGGGACATCTTCGGACCCGAGCGCAAGGTCACGCGCAGCCAGGGCAACGTGCTGTACGAGCTCGACGGCAAGCCGGCGCTCGACCTCTACAAGGACTACCTCGGCGAGCGCGCCAGTGGGTTGCCGGCCACCGGCCTGTTGTTCCCGCTGGCGCTGCGCGCCAATGCGAGCGAGCAGAAGCGCCTCGTGCGGACCATCCTGGCGGTCGACGAGCGGAACAAGTCGATGACCTTCGCCGGTGACATCCAGCAGGGCGCGCTGGCGCAGCTGATGCGGGCGAACTTCGACCGGCTGGTCGAAGGCGCCAGCTGCGCTGCAAGTGTCACCTGCCACGCCGCGCCCGCCACCGGCGGCACCTTGGCGATCGCCATCAGTTGCGTCGGCCGGCGGCTGGTGCTCGGTGAACGCACCGAGGAAGAAGTCGAAGCGGCATTGGCGGCCCTGCCGCCGGGCACCGAGCAACTCGGCTTCTACTCGTATGGCGAGCTCAGCCCGTATGCGTCAGGGCCGTGCGATCTGCACAACCAGACCATGACGATGACCACTCTCAGCGAGGACTGAGGGGCGGTGGAAACGCCGGTCGATCCGCTGCATGCGCTGCTGCGGCGCCAACTGACGCGCCTGGGCATCCCCGTCGCCGAGGGGCCGCCGACGCCGGCGGTCTGGCAGCAGTTGCTGGCCCGCGTGTCGCGCAGCTACGCGGAGGCCGATCAGGAGCGCTACACGATCGAACGCTCGCTCGAGATCTCCGGCCGCGAACTACGCGAACTCAACGACAGCCTGCGGGCGGCTTCGGAATCGCAGCTCGCCGCGGAGGCGGGCAAGCTGCGCACGGTCGTGCACGCGATCGGGGATGGTCTGTGCGTGCTCGACGGGGAGGGCCGCATCGTGTTCGGCAACGCCGCCTGCGCGCAGTTGCTCGGCTGTGCCGTAGGCGCGGTGGCGGACATCCCGGTGCTCGAGCGGTTGTCCTGCGACGGGGCCCCGCCGGTGGCTGTCACCGCGCTGTTCGCCAGACTGCGCGCCGAGTGCGAGATCCGCTGGGAGTCGGCACATCTGCTGCGCCCAGGCGCCGCGCCCCTGCCGGTGGCTGGCGTGCTGACGGTGCTGGGTGGTGGGGGTGATCCGAACTCGGGAGCCGTGCTGGTGCTGCGCGACCGCACGCAGGCCCTGCAGGTGCACGAGCAACTCGTCGCGGCACAGGAAACCGCGGAAGCCGGCAGTCGTGCGAAGAGCAAGTTCCTGGCGACGATGAGCCATGAGATCCGCACGCCGATGAACGGGGTGCTCGGCATGCTGCATGTGCTGATGCAGACGGAGCTGGCGCCCTACCAGCAGGATTGCGTGGAGCGCGCGCTCGCGTCGGGCAACGCCCTGTTGACGGTCATCGGCGACATCCTCGACTTCTCCAAGATCGAGGCCGGCAAGCTGGCGATCGAGTCGATTCCGTTCGACCTCGATCAGGCGTTGGACGAAGTCGTCGACCTGTACATCGACAACGCCACCGCGAAGGGGCTCACGCTGCAGTGTGAGATCGCCGCCGACGTGCCGACGCAGGTATGCGGTGACCCGGGACGGCTGCGGCAGATCGTCACCAACTTCGTGTCGAACGGCCTGAAGTTCACGTCGGCCGGCGGAGTGCGCATTCGCGTGTGCACCGTGCCGGGAGCCGCCTCCGAACGCCTGCGCATCGTCGTCGAAGACTCTGGGCTGGGCATCGCAGCGAGCAAGCAGCGGCAGCTGTTCCAGGCCTTCTCGCAAGCGGATGCCTCGACGACCCGCGAGTATGGCGGCACCGGTCTCGGTCTCGCCATCTGCCGCGGCCTCGCCGAAGCGATGGGTGGCTGCGTCGGTGTCGACAGCGAGCCAGGGCGCGGCAGCCGGTTCTGGATCGAACTGGCGTTGGCCGTCGCCCAGGCTTCGCCAGCACCGTTGGGCAACGTGCACATCGTGCTCGCCGATGCCATCGAACAGGAACTCGCTGCGCGGTTGCGGCGCCTGGGGGCGAGTGTGCACAGCGTGCCATGGGCCGCGGCGTTGGACACGCTGGCGGCGCAGCCTGCCGCGCAACGCACGCTGCTGTTGGCGGATGATGGCAGTTGCCCTCGCCGGCTGGATGCGTTGGCGGCGGACCCGCGGCTCGGCGACGTGCGTGTGCTGGTGGCGCGGCGCGGCGGGCCGCCCTTGCGTGACGGTCTCGCCGACCATCCGCGTTACCAGGCGTTCGTCCGGTTGCCGGTGCGCGGCGCAGCCCTGACCACCAGCGTGCTGAGTTGTCTGCCGGCGGTCGCGCCGTTGCCGCACCGCGCCGGCACCGTGGCGGCCACGGTCGAACTGCGGAAGGCGTGCGTGCTCGTCGTCGAAGACAACCCCGTCAACCAGCTGGTGGCGCGGCGTCTGCTCGAGAAGCTCGGCCACGAAGTGCTGGTCGTCAACAGCGGAGCCGGGGCCGTGGCTGCTGTCGTCGACGGGAGATTCGACATCGTGCTGATGGACTGCCAGATGCCCGAGATGGACGGCTACGAAGCCACCCGGCGCATTCGCGCCAGCGAGTCGGCAGGACGCCGGTTGCCGATCATCGCGATGACCGCCAACGCGTTGCAGGGCGACCGCGAGCAGTGCCTTGCGGCGGGCATGGACGACTACCTGTCGAAACCGGTGCGGCCGGCGAATCTCGTCGCGATGCTGTCTACTTGGCTGCCACGGCGGGCCTGAAGCGGCCGCCGGTGGCCGGCGACCGCGCGCTTGCCGCTGTCTTCCAACGCATCCTTGGCCTGCCTACGCTCCGCGCGCCCTCGGCCGGCCTTCGCCGGCCTTCGTCCCCCGCGCGCGCATGAACCATCGCTGGAAGTTGTTCGTCATGATGGTCCTCCAGTTCTTCATCTGGGGGGCGTGGCTACCGCTGGTCTTCGGCTACCTGCCGAGCCTCGGCTTCTCGGCCGGGCAGCAGGCGGCGATCCTGAACGCGTTCCCGATCGCGGCGATCGTCGGCATGTTCTTCAGCAACCAGTTCGCTGACCGCAACTTCGCCGCCGAGCGCTTCCTCGCCTTCAGCCATCTGGTCGGCGGCCTCGCGATGCTGGGCTTGGGCTTCACCAAGGAGTTCTGGCCGTTCCTGATCCTGATGTACGTGCACTGCCTGCTGTACGTGCCGACCATCTCGATCACCAACGCGATCGCCTTCACGCACATGAAGGACGCGCAGAGGGAGTTCGGCATCGTGCGCATGGGCGGCACGATCGGCTGGATCCTGGCGGCCTGGCCGTTCACGTTCGTGTTCGTCGACTGGGACGCGGTCGCGGCCAGCAATCCGCAGGGCGTGGTCGATTGGCTGGGCAAGGCGCTCGCGAACCCCTTGGCGGGCGACGCGGCGAAGGCGGCGACGAAGTGGACCTACATCGTCGCCGGCGGCGCGTCGCTGCTGCTGGCCGCGTTCGCGCGCACGTTGCCGCACACGCCGCCGCGGCCGGCGCAGCAGCTGGCGTGGCAGCAGGCGCTGGGCCTGCTCGGCAAGCCGTTCGTGCTTGTGTTGTGGTTGGTCGCGTTCGTCGACTCGTTCGTGCACAACTGCTACTTCAACTGGACCGGCGCCTTCCTCGGCAGCAAGGAGGTCGGCATCGCCAGCAACTGGATCATGCCGGTGATGAGCATCGGCCAGGTCGCCGAGATCCTGACGATGGCCGTGCTGGGCGTCGTGCTGAAGGCGCTCGGCTGGCGTTGGACGCTGGTGGTCGGCGTGCTGGGCCACACGGCGCGCTTCGCCGTGTTCGCCTATCTGCCAGAGCACGCGTCGCTGGTCGTGCTGGTCAACGTGCTGCACGGCATCTGCTACGCGTTCTTC
>CAMAUH010000170.1 GCA_945861365.1 Candidatus Kuenenia stuttgartensis | reverse complement strand
CGCTTCATGGTTGTCTCGGTGGTTGGATCCACTCCGGCATCGCCGTGACCCAGTCCGGGTGCACGAACGTCGCCTTGGTCGCGAGCAGCCGCTTCTGCTCTTCGTAGTAGTCGTACCACTGCTTGGCCGTGTGGGTGACGAAGCCGACTCGCAGCGAGCTGACGATGTCGTCCATGGCGAGGGACCTCGGCTTCAGGTCGAAGGCGCCGGCCACGTACCAGCCCTGCGGGACTTCGATGGGTCGGCTGACCTCACCGGTCCGCAGCGGATCGAACAGGAAGATCGCTTCCGGCGGCGACATGGTGGCGCGCGACTCGTCGCGCTTGACCTTCTCCGCGATCAGTTCCGACTTGGTCTCGAGCTCCACGACGTTGGTCGCCACGGCGCACATCGCCTCGGCCTGCTGCAGCTTCTCGGCGCGCTGTGCACCGAACTGCCGCCGGGCCAGCGCCACCGGGATCAGGTAGCGCTCCAGCACGTTCATCAGCTTCGTCTTGCGGCCGATGTCCGGCGCGTACGTGTCCATGTATTCGACGAAGGGCATCGCGTCGGCCAGCTTGATCTCGATGCCATCGAGCACCAGCAGCCGCGTCTCGGGCGGCGGTTCGCTGCAGGCGACGACGAGGCCGAAGGCAGCCAGTCCGGCGGGCAACAGGCAGCAAGCGATGCGCAGCGTGTTCACGGGGTGTCGAGGTTGCTCAGGAAGTCGCAGACCGGACCGGCCAGGAAACGGTAGGTGGAGTACAGGTGGTTCGCGAGCTGTGGCGCATCGGCTGCCGCCACGGGGGCGGCGAAGCTGCCGGTGTTCTCGATCCACACGGAGCGCGCATCCTGCGGCCACGTTTCGATGCGCACCTGGTAGGTGTCGCGGCCGCCGGCCTGCGGCGGGAACACCATGCGGGTGCCGAGCGACTGCAGTGGCCGGCCCAGGGCCTGCAGACCGCCGGCGCCCGGCGCCAGCAGCCGCGAGCCGAGGAACTCGCGACCATCGCGGAAATGGCGGGGAGCCACGAGCGAGCGCACCACGAACTGCTGTGCCAGGGAGGCCTGGATGCCGAGCGTCTGGAATGCCGTCGTGGTGACGTTGACCAGGCGGGTGGCGAAGTCCTCGACCGAGGTGCCGCGCAGCTCCTCGCGCAGGATCAGCCGGTCCCATGCGAAGGTCAGCAGCGAGATCTGGCCCGGCACCTGCGGCAGGTTGCTCAGGTGGATGCCGTCCTGGGCCAGCTGGAAGTTCTGGTAGCCGAATGCCGGCTGCTTGTAGAGCGTGTTGTGGATGCTCTGGACCAGGTCCGCGCGCAGCTGTTGAGGGGGATACAGGACTTCGGCGGCGAAGGCGATCGTGCGCGGGTCGTAACTCATCGAGTCCTGACGATCCTAAGGGCAGTTCGTGCCGCGGTCAGGGGCTGTGGGCGGCGGAAGCGATCAAACCCGGAGGAAACCTCGGCTCGACTCGTTTCGCGCGCCTTGGCTGGTAGACTCCCCGCCCCTTTTCCCGACTTTCACGCCGATGCAACGTTCTTCCGTGTTGGCAGCCGTCCTGGCTGCCGTCGTCAGCTCTTCGATCTTCGCCCAGGATCCGCAGGAGCAGATCAAGGGGCTGCGGCGCGAGGTCGACAAGCTGTCCGACCAGCTCATCGATGAACGCGCCAAGCTGCTGACCGAACTCAAGGTCAACGGCAAGTCGCTGGACCCGCGCGAGGTCATGCGCGAGGCGGTCTACCTGGCTGGCGGCAAGCTGGTCGAGGCCAAGGTCGCCAACTTCTTCATCCTGGAAGAGCTGAAGAAGCAGGTCGAGTCGGGCCGCCGGCGCGCCGAGGACTTCGTCGTCTCGGAAGAGGACGTGATGACGCAGTTGGCGCCGATGAAGGCGGAGTTCGAGACCAAGAACCCGGGCGTCGACTTCTGGGAAGTCGTGCGCTCGCAGTACGGCCTCAACAAGGAGACGTTCCTCGAGCAGCGCAAGGAAGCGATCCTGTTCGACAAGGTCTTCTTCCCCGGCACGCCGAAGGACTGGCCGGACATCACCAAGGAAGCCATCAAGGCCCAGACGCAGAGCGAGCAGGGGCCGAAGTTCCTCGAGCAGCTCGAGAAGGCCACCGAGGGTGTCGACGAGAAGGGCAACCCGAAGAAGCTGCCCGACTTCTGGGTCAACATGATGCGCCAGTTCGTGCAGAAGGGCCTGCGCAGCTGGAGCGACATCCGCTACGCGTCGAACGGCCTGCCGGCCGACGTCGTGCTGAAGGTCAACGACCTCGAGTGGAAGACCGCCGAGGCGTTCGACTTCATCAAGAAGGGCCTGTTCGTGCAGGACCTCGAGCGCGCGATGCAGGAGGTCGCCGTTCGCGAGGCGCTGCGCCAGGAGATCGTGGCCAAGGGTGCGTGGATCACCGACGAGGAGTTCCAGCGCCGCTACGACGAGTACCGCCAGCCCTATGACACGACGCCGTTCACGGTCGAGGTCATCGCGACGCGGTTCAAGGGCTACCCCTGCCTCGAAGCCTTCCGCGCCCGTTGGCGCCTGATCACCTCGTTCTCCGACATGATCAAGTCCGAGATGACGGACGAGGCGATGCAGGCCCACGCCGACAAGCGCGCGGCGTTCTTCGCCGACGGCCAGGTCGATGTCAGCCTGATCCCGTTCCAGGCGCGCAACCCGAAGTCGGGCGCCTGGGAGCCGGATGGCATGGCGAAGGCGAAGGAGCGCTGCGAGGCGGTGTTCGCCTCGCTGGAGAAGAAGGAGATGACCTTCGACCAGGCGCTCGAGCGTCACACCGAGTTCTTCGCCAACGACGAGAAGAAGGGCCGGCTCGGCCTGCTGCCGCTGAACCAGCTGCGCCAGCAGCTGCGCGAGAGCGAGTTCACCCAGTTGCTCGACGGCTTCTCGCTGGCCGAGTTCCTGTTCTTCGAGGGCGAAGTCGGCAAGACGATCGGCCCGATCGCCGGCCCGGACGGCTGGTTCGTCGTGCGCATCAACACGCGCACGCCGGCCCGTCGCAAGATCGACGTCAAGGTCGAGCGCGAGCGCGAGTTGGTGCGCGAGGACTTCATCACGACGCGGTTCCTGCAGTGGGCCGGCGAAGTGATCCGCAAGGCCAAGTTCGATTGAGATCGCCCCGGGAAGTCGCGAGCGCGGGTGTCTAACATCCGCGCCGTGACCGAGACCCAGGATCCGCGCGCGGACTTCCGCGCGCTGCTGCGCCGGCTGTGGGCCGCGCTCGTTCGCTACAAGGGCATGGTCGTCGCCATGCTGTGCTTCGGGTTCCTCGAAGCCGCCTTCACCAAGCTGCCGTTCGTGCTGGTGAAGCCGCTGATGTCGGAGATGGCGGCCTCGAATCCGGCCACGCTGATCCCGAGCCAGACCTGGGTCGTTCCGATGCTGCCGAAGGAAGTCAGCCTGACGGATCGGCTGTCGGACGAGTTCAATGCGGGGTTCCGGGCCATGGCCAACGACCTGATGCAGGCGTTCGGCTTCGGCTTCGAGCACACCGGCATGAACGTCGTGGTCGTGTGCGGCGTCATCGCCGCCCTCTGCGGCCTGATGGGGGCTGTCACGATCTACTTCGTGCAGACGATCTCGCGGTTGTTCGCGATCCGCATCGTCGCCGACCTGCGCGGGGAGTTGGCCCGCCACTTCCTGAACCTGCCGGTGCGCTACTTCGGCAAGCAGCGCATGGGGGAACTGATCAGCAAGGTCACTAACGACACGCAGGTCATGCAGCGCTCGTTCGAGCTCGCCAGCGACAACATCTTCGTCGACCCGATGATGATCCTCGGCAACGTCGTCGTCCTGGCGTGGTTCGTGCCGCAGGCGCTGATCGTGCTCGCGCTGATGGTGCCGATCATGGTGATCCCGCTCTATCGCCAGGGGCGGCGGGTCAGCAAGCGCAGCAGCAAGAGCCTGCAGGCGATGGGGGAGACGACCGAGTCCCTGAACCAGATCCTGACCGGGATCCGCACGGTGAAGTCGTTCCAGCTCGAACAGGCGATGCTGAGCGATTTCGAGGCCAGCACGGCGACGTTCCTGCAGCGGGCCCAGCACATGCTGCGTGCCAAGGGGCGCTCGATGGCGCAGACCTTCGTCAGCTACCAGTTCGGGTTCGGCGTGCTGCTGGTCATGCTCGGTTACGTCGTGCTCATCGAGCGCACGATCGGCTTCGACGACGTTGCGCTGGTGATCATGCCGCTGGCGACGACCTACCAGCACGTGAAGCGACTGACGCGCTCCTACCACGTGCTGATGGAGTCCGCTGGTGCGCTGCGGGGCATCGAGGCGATCCTCCAGGAACCCCTGGACCACGACACGCAGGGAGGCCGCCCGTTGCCGAAGGTTCGCGGCGAGATCGACCTGCGCGACGTCGTGTTCGCCTACGGCGACGAGCCGGTGCTGCGCGGGCTGGACCTGCACATCGAGGCCGGGAAGACCGTGGCGCTGGTCGGTGAGTCGGGCAGCGGCAAGACCACGACGGTCGACTTGATCCAGCGGTTCCACGAGCCGCAACGCGGGGCGATCCTGATCGATGGTCAGGACCTGCGCGAAGTGCGGCTCGCCGACTACCGGGCCCACACCGCGGTCGTCAGCCAGCAGTCGTTCCTGTTCAACACGACGATTCGCGCCAACATCGAGTACGGGAAGCCGGGGGCTTCGCAAGCCGCCATCGAGTCGGCCGCGAAGGCGGCGAACATCCACGACTTCATCGTGTCGTTGCCGCAGGGCTACGACACCATCGTCGGTGAGCGCGGTGGCAACCTGTCCGGCGGCCAGCAGCAGCGACTGGCGATCGCCCGCGCGATCGTGCGCGATCCGGCGATCCTGTTCCTCGACGAGGCAACGTCGGCGCTCGACTCGGAGAACGAGCGGTTGGTGCAGAAGGCGCTCGACGGCGTGCGCAAAGGGCGCACTTCGATCGTCATCGCGCACCGGCTGTCGACGATCGTCGGCGCCGACCTGATCGTCGTGCTCGAGAAGGGGCGCGTTGCCGAAGCCGGCACCCACGAGCAGTTGTTCGCGAAGAACGGGGCCTACCGGCGCATGTTCGACGCCTACAGCGCCGGCGGATCAGCGCGGCCCGAGTAGCGCCACGACGGTCGCGCGCATCGCTTCCCCGCGGCCGATCGCATCGACCTTCTCGCCGGTCTTGCCCTTGATGTTGACGCGGTCGGCAGGGACTTCGAACAACGTGGCCAGGCTTTCGCGCAGTTCTTGCCGGCGCGGCTTCAGCTTCGGCACCTCGGTCTCGAGCACGCAGTCCATGGACAGCACGCGCAGCCCACGCGTCTGCAGCAGCGCCATGGTGGCGCGGCAGAAGTCGGCGGATGGGCGGCCGCGGTTGGCTGGATCGCGATCCGAGAACAGGGTGCCAAGGTCGTCCAGGCCTGCGGCGCCGAGCACGGCGTCGCAGGCCGCATGCAGCACTGCGTCGCCATCGCTGTGGCCTTCCGGGCCGGCCGGTGCATCGAAACGGATACCGCCCACCATGCAGTCTCGACCGGGTGCCAGGCGGTGGACGTCGATGCCGATGCCGATGCGAGGAAGGTCGTTCATGCGAGGCCTGCAGCGAGGATGGCTTCCGCGAGCGGAAGGTCTTCCGGGCGGGTGATCTTCAGGTTGGTGGCGCTGCCGGGGACCACGACGACGCGCTCGCCAAGGTGCTCGACCAGCGACACGTCGTCCGTTCCCTCGAACCCGGTGTTCTCGGCATGGCGGAAGGCGCGGGAGAGCAGGTCGCGGCGGATGACTTGGGGAGTCTGCGCCAGCCAGATGTTGGTGCGGTCGACGGTCGCCACGACGACCTGCTGCTGCACGCGCTTCAACGTGTCGGGCGCCGGGATCGCGAGCAGGGCGGCACCGTGTTCGGCTGCTTCCAGCATGCATCTCCGGGTCGCCTCGATCGGCAGCAGGGCGCGGGCGGCGTCGTGAACCAGCACCAGGTCGGCGTCGGCAGCGCAGGCTGCGAGGCCGTTCTGCATCGATTGCTGCCGTGTGGCGCCGCCGTTCACGATCTCGAGGTTTGCACCGGCAGCCGCGGCGAGCCGGGGCAGGCAGGGTGCGAGGTGCATCGAGCGATCGTCTGGGTGCACCAACACCACCAGTTGGCAGACCGCACCTGCCGGTAGCGCCTGCAGCAACCGTTCGGCGCTGTGCAGCAGCAGGGGCTGCCCGCGCAGCGACAGGAATGCCTTCGGGATCGGGCCGCCGAATCGCGAGCCGCGTCCGGCAGCGAGCAGCAACATGGCGACCTTCACGCGCGCGGACCTTACACTCGCCCTCGTGGCGGTGGTGCGGATTCTGGGCATCGATCCAGGCACTCAGGTCGTCGGCTACGGCTGCCTGGAGGTCTCGTTCGAATCGGCTCGCGCGCAAGGTGCAACAGCGCCGCTGGCCATGCGTGGGAGCAACGTGGTCCGGGTCGGGAGCAGTGTCGCTGGTGATGTGAGGGTGGTGGCGGCGGGCGTCTTGCGACTTGGCGGCAGGATTCCGGTGCCCGATCGATTGCTGTCGCTTGCGAACCAGTATCGCGAACTGATGCAGCGGGTTGGTCCCGCCGAACTCGCCATCGAAGAGGCGTTCTACGGCAAGAGCGTGCAGGCGGCTTTGCGCATCGGGGAGGCCCGGGGTGTGGTGCTGGCGGAGTCCGCGCGTGCTGGCTTGAGCGTGTTCCAGTTCGCTCCGGCGCGAGTGAAGCGATGCGTCACCGGCAACGGAGCGGCCGCCAAGGAGGTGGTCGCGGCAATGATGTTGCGCCTGCTGCAGGCCGCTCCCGGGTGGCTGGCGATGGAGCCCGCGGATGCGACGGATGCCCTCGCCGTGGCTTGGACACGCCTCGAGCAGCGCCGCTCACCGCTGCTGAACGTCGCGGATGATGGCGGCAAGTAGCCATGCCATCGGATGGCAGGCTTGCAATTTCGGTTCGCCCTACATCTACTGCGGGCTACCGGTCAGCGAGGCAATAGCCCTTGTTCCAGCCCAGGCTGTTGGCATTGGCGGTTCCGAGCCGCCAATTGCTTCAGACGCGCCACTGCGTGATTGCGTGGCGTCTGGGAGCGTCTTCACCTTGGATGGCGTGCCCAGCGCCGTATCGGAGGGACGAATGATCCGTGGCCCCGTTCTGCCGCAGCAGCGAGAGACGCTGTGGCCTTTGGTTGCCGGTCGCCTCGACGTGATCGAGCGCGGATTGGTGCTCGTGTTCGAAGGACTCGATTGCGCAGGCGGCCAACTCGGGTTGGTCGATGGTCTCGCCCGAGATGCGGGTGGGGCTCCGGTGCTGGTCCTGCTCGCGATCGACGGTGACGCATTGCTGTCGGCGCGCGTGTTGGCGGCGGTCGAGTTCCTCGATCGGTTGGGGGATTCGTTGGCGAATGCGCTGCCGGAGGCCGGGTTGTGTCCTGGTTCGCCGGGCCGCGTGGTCGTCGTGGGGACGGATGTCCTGGGGGCGACCTTGGAGCGGATCCGCCGCTTGGGCCTGAAGGGGGTCCAGGTCTGCCGCCTCGAGCCGTTCCGCATTGCTGGCACGGAGCGCTTCGCGGTGTGTTGGCTGGCGGACGCGCACGGCGGTTCGGCAGACGGGCGGCCGGAGTTCTGCGTCCCCGCTGATCAGCAGCCAGTCTGGCGGTTGCTGCAGGAAGTCAGTTCGCGAATCGATCCGGCGGTGCGCGTCGATGGCGATCGCTACCTCCGTCGCATCAGCTGGCGCGGCCGCACTCTGGGCGAGATCCGCCTTGTCGATGGTTGCCTCGTCGGCGCCGATGAAGATGGCGCCTCGCACGCCCTGATCTCGGTTCGCCACGCCCACGCTTTCGGTGACCGCTTGCTGCGCGCATTCGCGCGACAATCCGGTCTTGCCATCGAACACGCTGCCATGACGGATGCGGAGCGCGCGCCCGTTCGCGACCCCGCGACTCGCCTCGCGGCAGGCAGCAGGAGTGGGACCCCGCGCGGCGGGGAGAGCCTACGTTCCACCTTGGCGGCAGCTCAGCTGTCGCCGGAAGAGTACTCCGCACTCGGCGGTCTGGCCTCGGCGGCCGGCGGCGAAGCCGAAGGTGCGGTCACTGCAGACGACGTGGTTCGGATCGTCGCTGCTCAGGAAGGCTCGTGGCCCGCTGAGCGATCCGGCTGATCGCTTCCCAGGCTGCTGGCGGTCTCCCGAGGTGTTCGTGGAACCCGACCTGAACGCCGACCGGCAGGGTGGTTTTCTCAGACGTTGGTTTCGACGCGCGAACGCGGCGGAGGCGCCGTGCGAACGCGAAGGTGTCGTCGTCGCGTTCGCGAGTGGCAAGGGCGGCACTGGGAAGTCGTTCCTGACCACCAAGGCGGCGCTGGCGCTGCATGCCGCCGGGCGGCGGGTTGCCGTCGTCGATTGCGACTTCGGGCTCGCGAATGCGCACCTGTTGTTCGGTGTGAATCCCCGCTACTCCCTGCAGCACTTGCTGGAAGGGGGGGT
>CAMAUH010000169.1 GCA_945861365.1 Candidatus Kuenenia stuttgartensis | reverse complement strand
GACGGCGGGCGACACCTGGCCGGCCCGGCTCGAGTTCGCGCTCAGCAACACGTGCAATCTCGCCTGCATCATGTGCAGCGGCACGTTCTCGTCGGTGATCCGCGCCAAGGAGGGCCTGCCGCCCATGGTGCCGGCCTATGGCGAGCGCTTCTTCACCGACCTCGCCGAGTTCCTGCCGCACGCGCGCTCGCTGTCGTTCCTGGGCGGCGAGCCGTTCCTGCAGAAGGAGTGCTACCGCATCTGGGACATGCTGATCGCGGCGGACCACCGGTTGCCGTGCCACGTGACCACCAACGGTTCGGTGTGGAACGCGAAGGTCGAACGCGTGCTGAAGGAGCTGCCGTTCTCGTTCTCGATCTCGATCGATGGCGTGCGCAAGCAGACCGTCGAAGCGATCCGCCTCAACGTCGACTTCGACACGTTGATGGCGAACGTGCTGCACTTCCGTGACTACCTGCACGCGGCCGGCCGACCGCAGGCGCTGCAGGTCAACTTCTGCGTGCTGCGCAGCAACTGGCAGGAGCTGCCCGAGTTCTTCAGTTGGGCGGAGGGACTCGGTGCGGTGGTGTGGACCAGCATCGTCGCCGGACCCGATTTGCTGAGCGTGTTGACGCTGCCGCGCGCGGAGCTCGAGAAGATCGTCGGATCGCTGCGCGCCAGCGAGGCCGAGCTCGCACCGCGGTTGCCGGTGAACGCCGGCCGCTTCCGCGATGTCGTGCGCCAGCTGGAAGCGCGCCTGCAGGGCGATGCCGCGACGTTCGGTGAGACCGACGACTTCGGCGTCGCCGCCGGCGGGTTGGCGCGTGCCTATGCGCTGGCCGACCGCGGCGACGTCGAGGGCGCGATCCTGTCCGCCAGTGCGGTCGACGTCGGCGACAGCGATTGGTACTCGGCGCAGGCGCTGGTCGGCGGCCTCGCCACCGACCGCGGCGAGTTCGCCCGCGCCGAGAGTTCGCTCGCCGCCGCGATGGCCAAGGAGCCGCAGCGGCCCGAGGGACCGCTGCGGCTGGCCTGGCTGCGGTTGGTGCAGGAGCGCGTCAGCGATGCCGCGGCCGTGCTCGCCGACGTGCGCGGTCGCATCGGCGAGGCGTGGTGCGAAGTGCCGGAGATCGGCGAAGGGCTGCTGCTGCTCGAAGCGCGGGTGGCACGCCAGCAAGGCGATCTGGCCCTCGCGCGCCGCCGCGTCGAGGACCTGCTTTCGCGCAATCCGGACCACGCTGCTGGCCGCACGCTGTTCCGCGAGCTGCCGCGCGCGTAGATCGCGGCGTCAGTCGTTGGCCAGCGCGGCCGGGCCGGCGGCCTTCGCGAAGTCGGCGGCGAACACGCGCAGCGCGCTGGTCACCGGGGCTGCCGCCATCTCGATCAGCGAGCAGAAGCCCTTCTTGCGCGAGAACTCGGCGAGCTTCACCAGCTTGTCGTCGTAGCCGGGGCCCTTCGCATTCTGCACACCCTTCAGGATGTGCACGAACTGGTTGGTCTCCATGCGGCACGGTGGGCACTGGCCGCACTGTTCCTTCATGAAGAACTCGGCGATGCCGAGCGTCATCGCCACCGTGTCGGTCGCGTCGGTGACGAGCTTGATGCCGCCGCAGCCGGGCGAGGTGCCGAGCGGGCGCAGCGTCTCGTAGGCGATCGGCACGTCGAGGTGCTGGGCCGGCAGGAAGCCGCACGACAGCGCCGGCAGGATCGCGCGCAGCGTGCGCCCGGGCTGCAGGCCGCCGCCGAGTCCTTCGAGCAATTGGCGGTAGGTGGCGCCGAACGGCAGCTCGTAGACGCCGGGCCGCAGCACGCCGTCGCCGCCGCTGGGCAGCGTGAACAGCAGCGTGCCCTTGCTCTCCGCGGTGCCGATCGCGGCGAACGAAGCACCGCTGTTGCGCGCGATCCACGCGACGTGCGCCAGCGTCTCGGTGTTGTTGACGGTCGTCGGCTTGCCGAACAACCCCGCTTCGCCGGGGAACGGCGGCTTCTTGCGCGGCTTCGCCGGCTTGCCTTCGATGGCGTTGAGCGCCGCGGTCTCCTCACCGGCGACGTACGTGGTCGGGCCGAGGTGGATCGCGATCGGGAACGGCAGCAGGCCGGCGTCGTTCGCTTCGCGCAGCGCCTGCTCGGCACTGGCGCGCGGGCCGTGCATGTCCTCGATCAGGTAGAGGTAGCCCTGGCTGGCCCCGGTCGCGAGGCCGGCCAATGCGAGGCCCTCGATCACCGCGTGCGGGTGCCGCTGCACGAGATGGCGGTCCTTGTCGCTGCCGGGTTCGTGTTCGCCGCCGTTGGCGACGACGAACTTCTGGTCGGCGGTCGCGTTGGCGGCCAGCTCCCATTTGCGCGCGGTCGGGAACGAAGCGCCGCCGCGGCCGCGCAGCAGCGAGGTCGCGACCTCGCCGCGCAGCCAGGCCGCACCTTGCGTGCGCGCGCGCTGCAGGCCGTCGTAGCCGCCGCGGGCGCGGTACTCGGCGAACGACTCGGGGTTGGTGGACGAGCGTGCGGGCAGCAGCAGGGACGGCGTCACGGGGCGGGGATGGTAGGCCGCGATCGGGCGCGTTCCATGCGTTGCCTCGTGGGTGGGGCTCCCCTGCGCGCGGCGATCGACTACGGTGCCCGCATGGAGCGTCCCGTCGTGCGCAGCGTGCTGTCGTCCGTCTGTTCCGTCCTCTTGCTCGCTGCCTGCACTGGCTCACAGCCGGATCCCATGCCTTCCAAACCTGCTCCCGCGGTGCCGTCCGGCCCCGTGTTCATCGCGGCGCCGGGCTGGGATGGCCCGGCGGTGACGGCCGCGCGGGCTGGGGCCGACGCGCCACTCGTCGTGCGGATCGCGGCGCCGACCCCGGGCTACACGCTCACGCTCGACGCGGTGGTGGTGAAGGACGGCGCGCGCGAAGTGCAGGTCACGCTGATGCAGCCGGCCGCCGATGTGGTGGTTGCGCAAGTCGTCACCGAGATCGAGCTGCCGATCGAGGCCGGCAAGCTCGCCGGCAAGGAGCCGCTCGCGGTCGCCGTGCGGCGCATGCAGGTCGGTTGCCACTACTTCGCGCCGCCGCCGTGGCTGCGCGCTGTCGTTCAGCAACCGTGAGATCGAGGAGACCTTGCCCATGAGTTCGTGTCGTGCCTGGATGTTCTCGTCCGTGCTGTTGTCGTCCGGACCCGCGCTCGTTGCGCAGTGTGCATTGCAGTGGCAACCGCAGGGCGGGCTCGGTGGCGTCGATGGCGCCGTGTTGGCGAGTGTCGAATGGGACCCCGATGGCGCAGGCCCGCACACGCCGGTGATCGTGCTCGGGGGCACGTTCAGCGTGGCTGGTACCGCGTCGGCACCGAACCTGGCGACCTTCGATCCCGCGACCGGTGTCTGGAGCACCTTGGGCAGTGGCTTCGACGGCTCCGTGCGCGCGCTTGCGGTGTCGGCCACCGGGGAACTGATCGCGGGTGGTTCGTTCCAGACCGCGGGTGGGCTCGCGATCCGCGGCATCGCGCGCTGGAACGGGTCCACCTGGGTCGGCTTCGGCAGCGGCTTCGCTGTCGGTCAGTCCGCGGGAGTGGGGGCGCTGGCCGTTTTGCCGAACGGTGATCTGGTGGCTGCGGGCGACTTCACCAGCATCGGTGGTGTCGCCGCGAACCACATCGCGCGCTGGAACGGCAGCAGCTGGTCGCCCCTGGGCAGTGGCGTCGCGTGGCCCGGGGTCAGCGCGTCCGTCCTTGCCTTGGCCGCCATGCCGAACGGCGATGTCGTTGCGGGCGGTTGGTTCACCGTTGCCGGTGCGGTGAACGCGGTCGGCATCGCGCGCTGGAACGGCAGCGCGTGGTCGGCACTCGGCGGCAGCGTCAACAGCGCGGTGCGGACGATCCTGCCGCTGCCGAACGGCGACCTTCTGGTCGGTGGGCAGTTCGGTTCCGCAGGCGGCCAGACCGCGATCGGTGTGGCGCGCTGGGACGGCACGAATTGGTTCCCGCTCGGCGCGGGACTGCGGATCGGAACCGGGCTCGGCCAAGCCTATTCCCTCGCGCGTACGTCGAATGGCGACGTGATCGCCACCGGTGCCTTCACGACGGCGGGTGGTGTCGCGGCCGCCAACATCGCGCGCTGGGACGGCGCCGCGTGGTCCGCGCTCGGTTCTGGTCTCTCCCTCGGACTCGGTCAGACGATGCTCGTTCGCGCGGCCGGACCCGTCGTGGTCGGCGGCCAGTTCACGGCGGCGGGTGGTGTGCCCGCCGATCGCGTGGCGCAATGGTCCGGCAGTTCGTGGGCACCGCTGTCGGGCGGCTGGAACGGCTCGGTGCATGCGATCGCGAGGCGCGGCAACGGCGATCTCGTCGCGGCCGGCACGTTCACCTCGGCGGCGGGCGTGCCCGCCAACGGCGTCGCGTCATGGAATGGCAGCTGGTCGCCGATGGGCTCCGGCATGGACTTCGTCTACGCGCTGACCGTCGCGGCGAACGGCGACGTGGTCGCGGGAGGGGCGTTCAGTTCGGCAGGTGGCGCAGCGGCGAGCAACGTGGCGCGCTGGAACGGTTCGGCGTGGTCCGCCATGGGCACCGGGTTGATGGGCTCCGTCAATGTGCTGGTGACGTTGCCGAATGGTGATGTCGTCGCGGGTGGCGCGTTCTCGAACGCCGGTGGCACGCTGGTCAATCGCATCGCCCGTTGGAACGGCAGCGGGTGGTCGCCGCTCGGTGCTGGCTTCGATGCGCCGGTGTGGGCGTTGCTCGTGATGCCGAACGGGGACCTGATCGCCGGCGGCCAGTTCACCCACGCGGGCGCCGTGTCGACGCCGTTCGTGGCGCGTTGGGATGGGCTCGTGTGGTCGTCGCTGGGCAGCGGCCTCGACAACTGGGTCGAGTCGCTGGCGCTGCTCGACAACGGCGATTTGGTGGCGGCCGGGCAGTTCTCGGGCAGCCCAGGCGTGAATGCGCCACGCGTGGCGCGTTGGAACGGCAGCGCGTGGTCGGCGATGGGCATCAGCGTGCCCGGCACCGGCACCTCGCGGCTCTCCGTGCTGGTGCCGTTGCCCGGTGGCCAGCTGCTGCTGGGTGGGTTGTTCGCCAATCTGAATGGACTGCCCGCCACCAACCTGGCGCGTTGGAACGGCACGAGTTGGACCGCGCTGGCGGGCACCGACGGCTGGATCCGTGCCGGTGCGCAACAGCCCGCCGGCACGTTCGTGGTTGGCGGCGGGTTCAGCGCGGTCGGTGGCGCGCCTTCGCCGTACTTCGCGAAGCTGTCGACGCCGTGTCCGGCGAGCTCGATCGCGACGGGCAACGGTTGCGTCGGCAGCGGCGGCGCGAACGGACTCGCCTCGCTCGACCTGCCGTGGCTCGGCGGCACGTGCCGTTCGCTCGCGACCGGCATGCCGGCCAACGGCCTCGCGCTGGCGATCGTCGGGTTCGCGCCGGTGTCGATCCCGTTGTCGTCGCTGTTGCCCGAGGGTTCGCCGGGCTGTTCGCAGCTGGCGACGCTGGACCTGCTCGACGTGCTGCTGCCGAGTGCCGGGCGTGTGACGGCGACCCTGCCGATCCCGAACGCGGTCGCGCTGGTCGGGGGCACCTTCCATCAGCAGGTGGCCGGCATCGAACTCGATGCGCTCGGCGGGCTCGTCGCGGTCACCGCGACGAATGCACTCGCGCTGACGATCGGCGCCTTGTGATCGCCGGAGTCTCGCCCGGTACGCGAAACGGCCCGCGCCATCCTGCGATGGCGCGGGCCCTGTGCTCAGCACCCGTCGCTCACAGGCCGACGATGCTGCGCTGGCCGTTGCTGGTGCGGAAGGTCACCGGGCCGAAGCTGTAGAGCTGCGTGAAGTATTGGAACCCGATGCCCGACGTCGCACTTGGCAGCGTCACCGAGTAGCTGACGTTGCCGCTGCTGTTGGCGATCGCGGCGTCGGTGATCTGGATGTCGTTCAGCGCGACGCAGCCGAACTCGCCACCGAGCGGCGCGAGCGCGAACGGCAGCGGGATGGCGCCGGCGAAGGTGTTGGAGAAGCCGATGGCGAACAGCGTGATGCCGTTGTTGTAGCCGTTGATGCCGTTGTAGAAGAGCGTGGCACCGAGGCGCGGCAGGCCCGAGACGGTCTGCGAGTAGCCGTTGCAGCCAGCGCCGAACGAGGTCACGCCGGCGAGGCTGTTGGTCCACGACTGCAGCGCGGCGCGGATCTGCGGGCGCAGCAGCTCGGGGATCGCGTCGGTGTAGATCGCGGCCGAGGCTTGGGCGTCGACGCTGGCGTTGTTGACGAACGCGCCGAAGCTGAACTCACGCGGCGTGATCACGTCGTTGGTGATGAACGGCAGCGACAGGTAGCCGAACTCGCAGCGTTCGTAGTAGAGCGGGCCGCCGCTGCTGAGTCCGTAGCTGCCGCCCTTGTGGGCGACGTCGGTGAAGTTGCGGAAGCTGGCGATCGTCGTCGACGACAGGCCGAGCGAAGCACCTTCCGCGTTGATGATGCTGGCGATGGACAGGTCGTTCACGCTGTCGAGCATCAGCTGGTAGAAGAGAGCGCGCTGCGTGCCCAGGTAGCCGTTGGCGACCTGCTCGTGCAGCGTGTGCAGATCGCGCAGCGTGATGCGGTTGGGGTTGGCGATCGCGTCGGCGCCGCAGCCCAGGCGGTGGTTGCTGCTGGTGCTCGCCATGCCGAGTGCTGCCGCGGTGGCGTTGAGGTTGGAGTTGCCGAAGTAGGCGCGCACGGCCTGGGTGCGGGCGTTGTCGGAGTTCTCCATCATCAGCTGCAGCACGCCTTGCAGGTTCTGGCTGAACGGGCCGGTGTCCTGCGGGCAGGAGCCGCTGTAGCCGGTGTAGACCGTCAGGTTGGTCGTCAGCGGCAGGCCGTTGCGCACCTGGCGCATCGCGTGCGTGTGGTGCAGCACCTTCATCGAGCTGGCCGGCTCGAACTGCGTGTCACCGTTCAGGTAGGCGATGTTGCTGCCGTTGATGCGCTCCAGCCAGCAGCCGACCTGGCCATCGGTGCGGTTGCGCATCGCGTTGCCGATGCTGGTCGACAGCGCGTTGCTGTTGTTGATGGTGACCATCGCGTAGACGCGGGTGGTGCCCACCAGGTAGCTGTCGATGTCGATCACGCGCACGCCGTACTGGCCCATCAGGTAGCCGACGTCGCTCGAGCTGAGGCCGTACCACCAGTACCACGCCGCTGGCGTCGGGTTCTGCAGCATCACGCAGTCGAAGTTGCCGTTGGAGCGCGGTTCGAGGTCGTAGAGCTGCGCGCTGTTGGTGTTCAGGAACGAGCTGATCTGCGCCGGCGTGACGTTCAGGTACCACCACCAGCCGCGCGCGTCGGCGCCGGTGTTGCGGATCATCACCGCGGCGTAGTAGGTCGTGCCGCCGATGGTGTACGAGTCGAGGTCGACGAGGCGCGCGTTGTTGGTCGACAGGTTCGTGCCGATGCTCGTCGTCGTGGTGCCGTAGTACCACCAGAACGGCTTGTTGTTCGAACCGGTGTTGTCGACCATCACGCAGTTGAAGCGCAGGTTGCCGTTGACGTCTTCGTACGGGTCGATGTCGATCAGGCGCGCGCTGTTCGCCGACAGGTTGCTCGAGACCTGCGCTGCGGTCTGGCCCGTGTACCACCACCACGCCTCGGCGTAGCTCCCGCTGTTCTGCACGAACACGGCGTCATAGGTCGATCCGAGCAGCCCGGTGGTGCGGAGGTCGATGTCGATCAGGCGGTAGCCGGTGTTGATCGTGTTGGTGATCGTCGTCGCCGAGACACCCACCAGGGTGTAGTGGCCGGTCGGGGTGGAGAGTTCGCGCACGTCCTGCGCCAGCAGGGCAGGAGCGAGTGCGAGGACGAAGGCAGTCAGGGAACGAAGCATGGAATCTGGGATCGCTTGTGGGTCAGGCGGCGCTCGCCGCGGCGCGGCCGATTCGGCCTGCCAACAGACCAATCAACGTCCCGGCTCCGGCGTGACGCGGCGGCCCACGATTTCTGCCAAGGCGCGCTGCGGGCCTGGTACCCGGATGCTGCAAGGTGCTGGGCGAACCGTGGTTGGACACGCGTGGAGGGGCATTCCGAACCTGATCGCTCCATCCGAGCAGGGCACACGCGACGAGCCGCCGGAGCAGCCGCTACGTCCGGCCGCAACCGTGCCGATCGATCCGGCGGCCACCAAGATCCAGGTCGCGACCGCACCGCAAGGATTCATCTTCGGACTCGCGGGAAGGCGGACTGCGGGCCTGTCTCGCCTACGAACCGGTTCGTATCCTGCGTCGCCCGCCGCGCGGCATTGCCCGTTCGGTGGCTCGCCACCAACTCCGAGGAACCATGCTTCGTTTCCTGATCCCCGCGCTGCTCTCGTCCGTAGCGCTCGCCCAGAACTACTACTCGTCCGTGCTCGAGGGGTCGCAAGAAGTGCCGCCCGTCGCCGGCAACGGCCGCGGCTGGGGCGTGGTCGCCCACGACACCGCGAGCAACGCGGTCCGGCTCTTCATCCGCTACGAGGGGTTGAGTGGCGTGCCGGTCGCGGCGCACCTGCACCAAGG
>CAMAUH010000168.1 GCA_945861365.1 Candidatus Kuenenia stuttgartensis | reverse complement strand
GGGCACCAGGTCGCGGCCGACGACGAGCGCCCCGCCACGCCAGGTCACGCTGCCGTGCGGCGGCGGCGGCGATGGTTGCGCGAACGCGAACTGGTCGGGGAAGAACGTCAGCTCCAGGTCCCCGGGCTCGACACCTTCCGCCACGAACGTGATCTCGACGTGGTTGCGCCACCAGGCCCGCTGCCCCCACCAGATCGCGGCGAGCACGCCACAGCACACGAGCGTGACGAGCAGCAGGCGAGGCGCTCGCGGCGGCCGGCGCGGCTCACGCGATCGGCGCGGGACTCGCGGGGATTCGGAGGGCACCGCGACACCATACTGCAGCGCACCGCGATGCGGCCGTTGCACGTCGGCTTCGGCGATGCCACGCTGCGCCGATGCGGATCTACCTGCTGCGGCACGGCAATGCCGAGGATGCCCGGCCCGGCGTCAGCGATGCGGAACGCGCGCTGACCGAAGAGGGCTGGGACCGGCTGAAGCGGGCCGCGCCCGCCTGGCGCGCGCTGGTCGAGACACCGGGAGCGCTGCTGGTCAGCCCGCTGCGCCGCGCCCACGAGACCGCGGCGATCTTCGCCGACGCCGTGAAGTTCCGCGGCGAGGTGCGCACCGAACGCAGCCTGCTACCGGATTCGCCGGCGACCCTGGCCTTGAACCAGATCGAGATCGAAGCGCTGTCCGGCATGCAGTCGGTGGCGCTGGTCGGCCACGAGCCGCATCTCGGCTACCTGCTCGCGACGCTGCTGACCGGGCATCCCCGGCAATCGATCCCGTTGAAGAAGGGCATGCTGGTCGCGGTCGAGACCGAGTCGAGCGCGTCGCTGGTCGCGTCGCTGCGCTTCGCGCTGTCGAGCAAGGCCGCGGCCGAACTCACCTGAAGGCAGTCGCAAGTCGCCCGATCACCTTCGCTCGGGCGGCGAGGCTTGCTCGCGAGCCCCGGGCCGCAGCACCACGTCGCTCAAGCCACCGGCCGGCACGTTGAGCGCGCCGCAGGAGTAGATGGCCTGCTCGTTCTGGTCCTTCACCTGCGCGTGCAGCTTCACGTTCCAGAGCCCGGGCGACAGTTCCTCCGACTGGAACGTGCCCTTGCCCATGTTGATGCCGCTGTAGTGGCTGCGCTGCCCATCGCCGCCGGCGGACCCGAACTCGATCCAGCACCATTCCGGCTTCGTCCCACCGAGCGCCGCGAGATCGACGGTGCCCTTCACCACCAACGCGGCCTGCAGCGCGATGCGCAAGCCGGTCGTCGGCACGCCACCGACGGCCTCGACCGCCTTGAGTTCGCCGCGCGCTGGCTGCTCGCCGCTGGCGCGCACGCTGAGGCTCCAGGTTCCCTCGGCGACCTGCGGGAAGTGGAACTCGCCATTGCTGTTGGTCGGGGCACCGACCCAGACGCTGTCCTGGGCCCCCTTCGGCTTGCCGCGACCCTGCACGAAGACGTTCGCGGCCGGCGACCCGTCGGGAAGCGTGCAGGTGCCGCGCAGCGACGACGTCATCACTTCGATGCCGAGTTCCCGGCTCTCGCCCTGTTTCAGCTCGACCTTGCTGTTCCACAGCGTGTTGCTGGGACCGGCGAACAAGCCACCTTCGCCGTTGCCCATCAGCGACACCGACAGCTCCCCTGCGGGGACGGTGCCGAGATCGAATCGCCCGCGCTCGTTGGCACGCGCCGAGAACTGGCGGTCCTTGCCGCGCACCATCACGCCGAAGCCGGCGCCGAGCTTGCCGTCGACGGTGACGGTGCCGGACAAGCTCGCCGTAGGTCCATCGATCGGTTTCTCGCCCGCTTCGAGCCGCACCTGGGCGGCCTGGCCACTGACGACCTGCACGGTTTCCTCCGGCAGGTCCCGCCGCATGAACATGTCCTGCATCATCGCGACCATCCCGCCCGGGGAACGCAGCGCATCGAGCGCCTTGGTCGCGGCGACCTGGTAGGTGCCCGGCTGCAGCACCTTCACCGCGAAGGTGCCATCGGCGCCCGGCGACAACAGCATCGGCGTGCTCTCGAGCGGCCCGGGCGGCTCGTCGTTGCTGCGCCGGCGCATCACGGCCAGCGTGAACTTGCCGAGCTCCGGCGGCTTGCCGTTCTCGGTGATGACGCCCTGCAGCGAACCCGGCGGCTGGAAGCGCAGCACGGCCTCTTCGCCGACCTTCACTTCGCCGTGCACGACGCCCCACTTCGGGTGCTCGGCGCTGACGCGCAGCAGTTCGGACCGCAGCGCATCGATGACGCGCGTTCCCTTCGCATCGGTGCGCCCGCAAGCGACCGGCATCTCGATCAGGCGCGTGCCGGTCGCCTCGGCGTAGACCATCGCGTTGCGCACCGGCTTGTCCTCGGAATCGACCGTGCGCACCGTGAACACCGTCGGCGCCACGAGGCCGAGCGTCAGCCGGGTGTCGGCGTCGACGAGGTCGAACTCGGCGAACGACGTCGCGTGGCCCGGCGCGTCGGCGATCAGCGTGTACTTGCCCGGATTCAGGTTCTCGATGCGCCACTGGCCCTCGGCGACCTCGCGCTTGCGTTCGCGCAGATCGATCGGCCGCACGAGGCCGAGCAGCGCGAAGTTCGCGGCGGCGTTGTCGGCCTTGCCGGGCAGCAACTGGAAGCGCGGCGCCTTCGCCGGCTTGCCGTCCGGGAGCGTGACGGCGATGTCGATGCCGAACACGGCCGGCAGCGTGACCACCACCTCACCGATGACGGACTGCGGGGCCGCCAAGGTCCAGTCATGGCCTTTGCCGCGCCGGGCGGCGACCGTGACCTTGCCGGCGGAGAAGCCCATGCCGGTGAAGCGACCTTCCGCGTTGGTCGGCCGCAGTCGCTGCGCGAAGTCGACGGGGCCCATCGTCAATGTCGAGCCCGCGAGCACCTCGGCGTTCGCGACCGGCTTGCCGGCGCTGTCGAGCACCTTGCCGACCAGCTCCTCACCTTGCTTCAGCTTGATCTTGCCGACGTCCTTCACCTGCGCTGGCCGCACCTGCACGCTCGGCTTCACGTCCGACAGGAACCCCACCGCGGTGGTCGCCAGCATGTTGCTGCCCGGCACCACGCCGACGAGCCGGAAGGCGCCATCGGACCCGCTCGTCGTGGTCGGGATCGGCAGCTTGTCGAACAGGTTCTTCACCCACTTCGGGAGATCGACGACCTGCATCGGCGACTGCGGTTCGCGCACCAGCAGGGCGCCGGTCGGGTCGAAGCGTTCGACGGGATAGAACGCGGCGAGCGTGCCGGGCACGTCGGCTGCACGCACCAGCGCGCCAGCGAGCGGGTCCCCGTTCTCGTCCAGCACGGTGCCGGTGATGACGCCGGCATCCTGCAGCACGATGTCGCCGAGATCGACGATCTCACCCGGCGACGGGTGCTGCGTGACGATCTGGTGGGTCGGGGCGTCGGTGCCGAGGCCGGCGAGCAGCAGATAGAACGCGCGCGGCCACACGCCGGTGATCTGCCACGTGCCATCGCTGCCAGTGCGCACCTCGCCGGCGACGACTTCGGGTGCGTACTCCGACTCCATCGCGAACAGGTCCGCATTGGGCGCCACCACGGTGTCGAGCGCGCCGCGATACATGCGCACGCCGCAGTCGGCGACCGGCGCCTTGCGCGCATCGACGATGCGCCCCTTGAAGCCGCACAGGCCGGCGCGGACCTCGGGATCGTCGAGCGGGTTCTCGATGACCCCCTCGGCGGCCTGCCGCTGCGGGGCCTCGGCGCCCTGCTGGCCGGCGGGCGTCGCGACCGCCGCGGCCTGCAGCTCGCCCGGCTCCACGGTCGCCGTCGACGTCGCGCCGGGCACCGGTGCGGTGGTGTCGCCGCGCAGCAGCCACCACGTGCAAGCACCTACGGCCACCAGCAACAGGAACAGGACGGTGATCAGCGTGCGTTGCATCAGGTTCTCCGGGGAGGCGACGAGAACGGCGCTCGTGGCCGACGATTCGGGGATTCAGCCGCGGTGTTCAGCTTTCGCGCGCCCCGCGGGCGCGCCAGAAGGCGACGGTGGCCAGCACGATCGCGTGGTCGATCTCGCCGCCGGCGATCAGGCCATCCAGGTCGCGCAGCGGCACGGTCAGCACTTCGATGTCCTCGCCCGGATCCATGTGCAGCGCCCCGACGCGGCGGCAACCGGTGGCCAGGAAGGCGAAGCAGCGGTTGGTCATCATCGACGGGTTGGGGTTCATCACGCCGAGCGCCTCGATGCGGGCCGCCTCGAACCCGGTCTCCTCGCGCAGCTCGCGCGCGGCGGCGGCCGCCGGATCGGTCTCGTGCGCGTCGATCAAGCCGCCGGGGATCTCGAGCGACACCCGTTCGCTGCCGTGGCGGTACTGGCGCACCAGCACCAGCTGGCCGTCGTCGGTGATCGGCAGCACGGTCACCCAGTTCGCGGTGTCCATCAGGAAGAAGCCGATCTCGGCGCCGGTGCGCGGCGAGCGGCGGCGCGACTTGCGCACGTGGAAGACCTTGTATTGCGCGAGCGTCTCGTTGCTCAGCTCGTGCCAGCGTTGGATCGTCATCGTTGCAGGCGGAGGTCGGAACGGGTCTGGCCAGCGATCGCGTCGACGGTGAGCGCGGTGCTCGTTTCGCCGTCGACGGTCAGCGTGCCGCTGCCGAAATGCGTGGTCTCGATGACGAAGCCGCCATCGGCACCGGTGGTCGTCACGGCGGGCAGGTCGAGCACCGCACCTTCCAGCGGGCGGCGGCCCGGCACCGCGGTCGGCGCGCTGCGCTCGCGCGGCAACCAGCGCACGCTGGCACCGGCGATCGGCCGACCACCGCGATCGGTGACGACGCCGCCGAGCTGCGCGCTGATGCCCGCTTGCACGCGCTGGCCGCGGTCGGCCGGCCACAGGTCGTAGTCGGCGAACACGGCACCGACGGCGACGAGTTCGACCAGCGTCACGTGCCCGGCCGCCTGCACCGTCAGCCGCGCATCGGTCTGCCCGCTCGCCGCCAGCGTGAACTCGCCGTTCGCTCCGGTCGTCGCGGTGGTTGGCGAACCGCCGGCCGCCAGCCACACGACCGTGGCGCCCGCCAACGGGGCGAGAACGGGCCGCGACCGCACGCGACCGCGCAGCGCAGTCTTCGGCAACGACTTCATCGGCAGGCGCAGCGCCTCCGCCGGCACCTGCACCGGGCCGAACGCCAGCGGCTCATGGTCGGCGTGGCGCACTTCGAGCATGCGCGGCCCGGCCGCCAGCGGGCCCAGGCGGAACGTGCCATCGGCGGCAGTCGTCGCCAGCAGGCCGAGCGGTTCGCCACCTTGCACGATCACGGTCGCGCCGACGAGGGGCGCCCCGTTGCCGAGATCGACGATGGAACCAGCGACGAAGCTGCCGGCCTGCAGGGTCACGGTGACCGGATCCGCCGCGCGCGCCGGCTCGCCGGCGATGCGCAGCGTGCCCGCACCGACGAGGCCGCCCAGCGTCGCCACCTCGATGCCGAACTCGCCAGGCGCGACGAAGCGCACTTCCTGGCCATCGGCGAGCTGATGCACACGATCCTCGGACCACGTGCCGATCTGCACCGCGACATCGGCGCACACCGGGCGACCGGCCAGCATCGCGTGTTCGGACCAGGCGCGCGCCAGCAGCGCGTCCCCGGCCGGCACCGGCGACTTCGTCGGCGCGGTCGCGCCGACCGGACGCAACCGCACGAACGCCGTCGCGACCGCGCTGCCGTCCGCGTTCACGAAGTGGAAGCGCCGCCGCCACGACCACGCATCGCGCACCAGTTGCACGGCCTGCGGTTCGGCCTCGGTCGTACCGGGCCGCGTCGGCACGAGGCGCAGCAGGTAGCCGTCCTGCACGATCGCGAGCTGTTCGGGTTCGGGCAGCGGGATCGCCGCCATGCCCTGCGCATCGGTGAACGCGATCTCGGCGCCACCCTGCAGCCGCCGAACCGCGGCGCCGACGATCGGCTGTTCGCTCGCATGGTCGCGCACGCGCAGCCACGCGGTCGGCGCATCGGCGAGCTTGCCCTTGCCGACTTCGGGGGCCAGCGAGCGCATCGCCACCGTGCCCGCCGGCAACGCCGAATCGGCCTGCTGCGTGCCCTGGCGCGGTGCCGGCTCCGCCGGTGCCGTGACGCTGTCGCCCATGCCACCCGGCCCGTCGATCCCTTCGTCGCCGCTCCATTGCCACACCCACAGCGCGGTGATGGCGGCCAGCAACGACAGCAGCAAGACGGCGGCAGCGAGCGGGGAACGCATCGAAGGCGCGCCAGCATAGCGATCTCTATGCTGCGCCGCCGACCTGCATGAACGACCTCGCCGCCGCCAGCTCGATACCCGCACCGGATCGTTGGCCCTGGCGGCTGGCACTGCTGGCGGCAGCCGTCGCCATCGGCGGCTTCGCGCTCGCCGTCAGCCAACGGCTGCCGTACCCGCACGAACTCGAGTGGATGGAAGGGGCGCTGGTCGACCACGCCTCGCGCGTCGCGAACGGACTGCCGCTGTATTGCGAGCCGTCGCCGGAGCACGTGCCGTTCCTGTATGCGCCGCTGCTGTTCTGGCTCGGCGGCCTCGGCATGACCCTCGGGCTCGACGGCCTGCTGGCGCTGCGCCTCGTCGCGGTGGGAAGCACGCTCGGCTGCGCGCTGCTGATCGGCCACTGGGTGCGCATGGAACGCGCGCGCGTGCTGCCGGGCCTCGTCGCCAGCGGGCTGTTCCTGGCCGGCCATGGCTGGCTGGCGTGGTGGTACGACCTCGCGCGCAACGATGCGCTGTTCGTGTTCTTCGTGCTGGCGACGGCCTACCAGCTGCGGCACGGCGGCGCGCGGCGCTGGCTGTGGGCCGCGGCGCTGGCGACGGTCGCCCTGCTCGCCAAGCAATCGGCGCTGCTGTGGCTGCCGGCGGTCGGCGTCGGTGCGCTGTGCCTCGATTGGCGGATGGCGCTGCGCTTTGGCATCGCGTCCGTGCTCGGCATGGCGCTCGCGATCGGTGCCTTGCACATCACCAGCGACGGCTGGTCGACGTTCTACCTGTTCGAGATGCCGCAGCAGCACGGCGTCGAAGGCAGCCGCAAACTCGGCTTCTGGACCGAGGACCTCGTGCCGATGCTGCCGCTGCTGGGGCTCGGCCTGTGCGGCTTCGTCGCGCAATGCCGCGCCGGAACGGTGCGGCAGGCGCTGTTCCTGGCCGCGTTCGGCAGCGGTGCGCTGATGGCATCGTGGTTCTCGCGCATGCACACCGGCGGCTTCGACAACGTGATGATGTACGGCTTTGCCGGCGCGTGCGTGCTCGGCCCGATCGCCGCGACGTCGCTGCGCTGGCTCGGGCCGCTGCTGCTGCTCGTGCAGTTCGCCTGGCTCGGCCAGCAGGCTTGGCAACGCGGCGTGCACACGCTGCTGCCGTCGGCCGCGCATCGCCGCGCGCATGAAGAGCTCGCCGCGTTCGTGCAGGCGCAGCCGGGGCCCGTGTGGATCCCCGGCCACGGCGGCATCGCGCTGCGCGCGGGCAAGGGCACCGGTGCGCACGGGCAGGCGATCTTCGATCTGCTGCAGGTGCTGCCGAAGGTGCCCGGCAAAGGCATGGATCTCGAGGCGCTGGTCGATCGCACGCGCCTGGCAAGCCTGTCCGCGCGCGCCCGCCGCGCCGTGATCGCGCTGATGGACTCCACGGCAGCGGCACTGAACGAACGACGCTTCGCAGCGATCGTCGTCGAGGAGACCGGCACGGCGATGTTCCCACTGCTGTTCGCCCCTGGCCTCGTCGGCCCCGACCACGCGCTCGGCACCGCCGACGACACCTACGTGCGGGCGACGGGTCCCTTGCTGACGGAACCGACCGCGATCAAGCCGCTGCTCGGCTACGACGTGCATTCGCCCTACGCGCTGCTGCCGCGACGCTGAATGCATCCGCAGCCGCCGCACGGCGAACGGCGCCGCGTGAACACGTTCCGCACGGCCCTGCGCGCCGCCACGAAGTCGCACGGACCGCGGCCCCGCCGCTGGCTGTTCGTGCCGTACGACCAGCTGCACGACGGCATCGGGCCGCTGGCCAATGAGCCGGCCGACGAGCTCGGCATCGTGCTGGTCGAGAGCAAGGCCAAGGCCGCCCGCCGCCCTTACCACCAGCAGAAGCTCGCGCTGGTGCTGACCAACCTGCGCCACTTCGCGCTCGAGCAGGCCGCGCGCGGCGTCGCGGTCCGCCACGTCGTCACCGCCGGCGGCTACGCCGAGGCGCTGGCCCCGCTGGCGCGCGAACTCGGCCCGTTGCGCGTGCAGCGGCCCGCCGAACGCGAACTGCGCGCCGAGCTGAAGCCGCTGTTCGACAGCGGCGCACTGGTCGAAGTGCCGCACGACGGCTGGCTGACGACCAGCGACGACTTCGCGGCGATCGCCGGACCACCGTGGCGCATGGACGCGTTCTACCGGCAGGTGCGGCGGCGCACCGGCGTGCTGATGCAGCGCGGCAAACCGCTCGGCGGCAAGTTCAGCTTCGATGCCGAGAACCGCCAGCGCTGGGACGGCACGCCGCCAGCTCCCGCGGAACCGACGTTCGCCGTCGACGCGAT
>CAMAUH010000167.1 GCA_945861365.1 Candidatus Kuenenia stuttgartensis | reverse complement strand
GCTCGAGTCGACCCAGGTACCGGCCTGGGAGCAGTTGCTTGCAGCCTTCCAAGGCCCAAAGCGCATCTGGATCGCTTGTGAAGCTGCGCGCGCATTCATCACGCTGTGCGATCGTCCGCTGCGAGCCGAGGCGCTGCTGACGGAGCTGTTGGCCGAAGTCGAGGCCATGCCGGAGTGGGACGAGTCGGTGCGCCGCGACCTCGCCCGTGACCTCGACCTCGAAGTCCTCGGTCGCGATCGGCCGATGGCGGCTTCGCGGCAAGACGCGATCGGCCAGGTCCTGCTGCTGCGTGGCTACGCGCGCGAGCAGACCGGGCATCTGCTGCCGGCGATGGCCGACCTGCTGGCTGCTCAGCGCCACTTCGCCGTTACCGGGAATGTCCACCGCAGCATCAACTGCGACCACAACCTCGCGAGCATCTGGCTGCAGCTCGGCCGTCATGACCAGGCCATCAAGGTGGCGCAGCAAGCCGAGGACTTCTACCGGCGCGAAGCGGACGGCAACGGCCGGATCGCCATGCAGAAGGTGCGCGCGCAGGCGTTGGCACAGAGCGGCAAGTGGGGTGCTGCCGAGGGGCTGCTACAGCAGATCGTGGTGGCGGACAGCGTCGTCGGTGAGACCAACGTCGATGCGCTGACCAGCTACATGGAGGTGTTGCTGCGTCTGGATGCGACGCCAGAACGCGTCGCTGCGTTCGATCGCCAGTACGAACGCATCCGGAGTTACTGCGGCACGGCCCCTTCGCACTTGGTCAGGTGGCGTGCGGAGCTGCTGGTCGCGCAGCGTCATCTGGACAATGGGCGACTCGACGACGCGCGCGGGATCCTCCGCGACGCCGAGTTGCCGCTCGAGCAGCATGGGCACCTGCCTCTGCAAGCTCGCCTGCAAGGGCTGCGCGGGGACTGCGACCGGCTTGCTGGAAAGCCGGTGGAGGCGCTGGCGAGTTACAGCAAGGCCGCTGCCGTCATCGAGCGAGCAATGGTGCGCGAACAGATGTGGCGGCTCGAAGGCGCATCGGTGCTGTTTGCGCAGCATTTCGACTCGTTGCTGGCGGGCGCCCACTCCGCCGCGCGGAGTCTGGTGCTGCAGCAGGGGGATGCGCCGGCGGCACTGCATGCGCTGTACGAGTTGGTGCAGCGCTTCCATGGATTCGAAGCGTTGTGCCGGATCCTCGCTGGCAGCGGTGAGGTCGCGCCCAGCGCGTTGGTGTCGCTGGGGGACCGGGAGCGACTGCGGCACGCCGCGCACGTCGCGGAACGCAGATACCAGGACTTGCTGGTGCCGGGGACCAGCCCGATCGCCGAGATGCGCCTGCGACCTCGACGGGATGCTGCCCTGCGGATCTGGGAGCGCAAAAGGGTGGAGCTGGCCCTGCTGCCGACCGACCTGGCTGCAGCTGCAAGGGTGACGCCGAGTTCGCTCACGCAGGTGCAGCAGGCACTCGAGGTGGGCGACCTGCTGATCGAATGCGTGGAGACGAGCGAAGGCGCGTTCGCGTTCGTGTTGACGCGCGAGGAATGCCGACTGGAGTCGTTGCCGCGTGGTGAGGCCTGGCGCCAGGCGATCGCGGAACTGCGGGCCTGGAACCCGCGGGATGAGCAGCGGGACGCCCGCCAGATCCCTGCGCTGCTCCGCTGCAGCCACCAGCTGCTGGCCGAGGAGGGCTGGTTGGCACCGCGCCTCGCAAGGGGCGACATCCGGCGGTTGCTGTGGTCGCCGGAGGGGTCGTTCGGGGTCGTGCCGCTGGCGGCGCTGCCGTTCCGCGGCAAGCCGTTGGTCGCGACGTTGCCGATCGTCCATGCGATCTCCGGCAGTTGGCTGGTGCAGCATCCCGCGCGTGAGCCAATGCCGCGCGATGCCATGCGGTTGCTCGCGTTGGGCAACCCTCGCTACCCCAAAGCCGTCGTCGACGCCATCGCGCTGCGTTCCTTGCTTGGTGGCGCGCTGGCGCCGTTGCCCGCAACCGCCACCGAGGTGCTGTTGGTGGCGCGCCTGTTCGCCACGCCGGCCGAGTTCGCGGCGATCGACGCCTTGGTCGGCGCACGTCCGACCGATTTCGATGGCGAGATGCCGGGATCGCTGTGGAAGGTGTGGCTGGGGTCGAAGGCGAACGAGTCCGACCTCACGCTCGACGCCGTGCGCGACTGCCAGGTGCTGCATTTCGCCTGCCATGGTGAGGTCTGCCCGGACAGTCCCAGCATGTCCTTGCTCGCCCTGACCCTCGAAGGCGATGCCGAGCACGCAGAAGCCAATGGCCTGCTGCGCCTCGCAGAACTCTCCCGCCTCCGCGGCGACTTCGAACTCGTCACCCTCTCCGCCTGCCAGACCAGCGTCGGCACCGACCGCGGCCACGACGGCGTCGCCGGCCTCGCCTGGGCCGCGCAACTCGCCGGCGCGCGTCGCGTGCTGGCCACGATGTGGTCGGTGCCCGATGCACCGACCAGCGAACTCGTCGTCGAGTTCTACCGGCACTGGCTGAAGGACGGGATGTCCTGCAGCGAAGCGCTCGCGGCGACGCAGCGCGCCGTGATCGGCAAGTTGCCGGTGCGCGTCTGGGCGGCGTTCGTGCTGTGGGGCGAAGCGCGATGACCGACCTCGCTCCTTCGACCGAGCATCTCGTCGCCAGCGCCCAGAAGGGGGACTCCGCCGCCCGCGAAGCGCTGTTCGCGCGCTACCTGCCGCGCGTCTGCCGCATGGTCGCGAGCCATCTCGGCGTGCGGCGCGACTCCTTGCCCGCCGCCGCCGAGGACATGGCACAGGACTCCCTGATCCGCGCCTTTGCCGGTCTCGATCGCTTCGAGATGCGCAGCCCTGGCGCGTTCGCGGCGTGGATGGCGACCATCGTGCTGAACTGCGTGCGCAAACATGCGCGCCGCAATGGTGGTGGCGCCGAGCGCGCGCTGTGGCAGCGCTATGGCGATCTCGACCTGCGCGAGTCGATCTTCGACGGCGGTGGGCCGAGTCCCAGTGGTGTGGTGGCCGGCATCGAAGCGAACCGGCGCGTCGAACAGGCCATGCTCGACCTGCCCGCGCTGTATCGCGAAGCGCTGACGCTGCGCTGCATCGGCCAACTGAGCCACGCGGAGATCGCGCAGCAGCTGGGGCGCACGGAGGCCAATTGCCGCAAGCTCGTGCAGCGGGCGACCGAGATGCTGCAGGCGGCGTTGGCGCGCGCTTCCTGAGCGCGCCGCGTCAGCGACTCACGGTCCGAGGCCGGGCGGCAGGTTCGGCTCGTCGTGCGCCGGGAACAGCACCTTCTTGAAGCACCAGAACGTCAGTGCCGACACGCAGCTGATCGACAGCAGCATGAACGTCCAGCCGAGCGCATTGAGGGTGGCGAGCATTTTGGTTCTCCGTTCAGTCCTTGGCGGGGAGTTGGCCGTCGAGGTCGAGGCCTTGGGCGCGCCAGCGTCTGGCGCCGACGAACGTGATCGCGACGAGGCCGAGGATCGTCACCAGCAGGAACCACCAGGTGCGCTGCGTGTCGGCGTCGTTCAGCACCTTGCTCCAATAGCCGCTCGCGATCGAGCCGTCGGCCTTCACCGAGTCCGGGAGGTTGGTGATGCAGAAGCCGACGATGACGACGATCAGGTAGACCGGCGACACGTACTTGATGATGAACTGGAAGAGCTTGGGGATGCGCAGCTGCGCGCCCTCGTGCGCTTCCTGGATGCCGCGTTCGAGGCCGAAGATCCAGCCGAACGCGATGATCTGCACGGTCGCGACGACCATGATGAAGAACGAGCCGACCCAGAAGTCGATCGTGTCGAGTGCCGTCAGGCCTTTGCTGTACCACAGCACGAAGGCGTTGCCGAGGAGGCCCCACACCGTCACCAGCGTCGTCGACTTGACCTTGTCGATGCCGAGCGCTTCTTCGAAGAACGCCTTGGTCGGCTGCAGCATCGACAGCGAACTGGTGATCGCGGCCAGGAACAGGATCAAGAAGAACGCGGCGCCGAACAGGTTGCCGCCCGGCATCTGCGCGAACACCATCGGCAGCGTCTTGAAGCCCAGCGACATCGAGCCGCCGGTCGCTTGCGAGGTCAGCAGCACGCCGACGAACACCACGGAGGCGGTCACGGTGATCAAGCCGCCGAGCACCACTTCGAAGAACTCGTTGGTCGCCGAGGCGGTGAGCCCCGACAGCACGACGTCGTCCTTCTTCTTCATGTAGCTGGCGTAGTTGATGATGACGCCAAAACCGACCGACAGGCTGAAGAAGATCTGCCCCGTCGCCGCGACCCAGGTCTTGAAGTCCCACAACTTGTCGAAGTTCGGGTTCCACAGATACCCGAGGCCGTCATTGACGGTCTGGCCAGTGGTGCCGGCAGGGGCGCCCAGCGTCAGCACCCGGACCAGGATGACGATGCCGAGCAGCGCCATCACCGGCATCGCGTACTTGCAGACCGTCTCGATGCCTTTCGACAGGCCGCGGTAGACGAACCACACGTTGCAGACGACGGTGATCACGAACGCGACCAGCACCGGGTGCAGGCCATTGGTGAACAGCGCGCCATGTTCGGCCGCCCCGACGACATCACCGAAGAAGCCGTGCGTCTTCGGCACCTGCACGGTTTGCACGTCGGTCGCGGCATCGAGCCCGATGCCGCCAGTGCAGTACTTCCAGAAGTAGTAGAGGCACCAGCTCTCGATCAGCACGTAGTAGAAGTAGACGCCGAGCGGGATCAGCACGCCGAGCACGCCGGCGTAGCGGCCCCAAGCGCCCTTGCACCAGATGCCCATGATGCCGGGCGCGCTGTGGAAGCCCTTGCGCCCGCCGTAGCGGCCCATCGCCCATTCGGCCCAGCCGACCGGGATGCCGAGGAACACCAGCGCCAGGAAGTACGGGATCATGAAGGCGCCGCCGCCGTTCTCGGCCGCGTTGCCCGGGAAGCGCAGGAAGTTGCCGAGGCCCACTGCCGAGCCGGCGACCGCGAGGATGACACCGAGGCGCGAGCCCCACTGTTGCGTTGGTTGGTTCGACATGCGCGAGCGAACGAGTGCAGACGAGTGCGTACGGAGGCGAACGAGAGAGCGCGGCGGACTGTCCTGCGCGTTCCTTCACGATGCAACCGAGTGCGAACAGAAAGGTGCGTGCGCTTGCCGCGCGCGACTTCGTGCTCGCGCCGGGCGGGCCGTCACGTTCTGATCCCGCGCCACGCCATGGCCACGCGCAAAGCCAAGCAGTCGAATCCGAACGCCATCCACTTGACCGTCGCCAGCGCGAGCCGCGCCGCGAACTTCTACGTCGACAAGCTCGGCTTCAAGATGACCGGCCAGTGGCCGGAGTCCGGCAAGCCGGTCTACGCTAAGTGCGAGCTCGAGGGCCAGGTGGTCATGCTCGGCGAGTTGCCGTCGCTGCAGGAGGCCAAGCAGATGGGGCTCGACCAGCACGAGATCGAGGTCGTCAAGCAGGACGCCCGCGCGATCGCGCGGGGCACGGTCGGAGTCGGCGTCGTCTACTACCTGCAGGTCGCCGACGTCGATCGCTTCGCGGCGAAGATGCGGAAGCGGCGCGTGAAGCTGCTGTTGCCGCCGAAGACGCAGTTCTACGGCGTGCGCGAGTGCGCGCTGGTCGACCACGATGGCTATCGGCTGGTGTTCTATTCGCCGGCCGCGATGCCGGCGGCGGACGAGTCGGCAGCGACGGACTGACGGAGCGCGGCGGAGTGACGGAGCCCGGCGGACTCAGGGCGCGAGGTCGAGGCCCGCGCGCAACTTCGCGACGGAGACCGCGGCCGGCATCGAGTTGATGTACATGTCGCCGCCGAGTTCGAGCCCGGCCATCTGGCCGGTGCGCGGCTGCAGTTCGAAGTGCCAGTGGAAGCGTTCGCCGCGCACGCGGTGCAGCCACAGGTTGAACGCCGGCCGACCCAAGCCCCGCGCGACCGCCACGAACAGGGCATGCATGGCCGCCGCCAGGGAGTCGAGGTCGGTGGTCAGGAAGTCGTCGTCGCAGCGTTTGGGCAACAACCACGTCTCGTGCGGCAGCTTCGGCGGTTCGGGCGCGAGCACGGCGTGGTGTTCGCTCGCGAACACCAGCCGTCGGTCGGCGGCGGCCGTCTGCATCGTCGCGCACCACGGGCAGTGCGGCAGGCGTTGCGCGTTCGCCAGCTCCAGCTGCAGTCGCGGCGGCAGTTCCGCGAGGCCGAGCACCTGGGTGTGGTTGTGGGCGATCGAAGCACCGGCGAGGGCGCCGACGTTCTTGAACAGGAACGTGCAGCCGATGCCCGGCTTGCCCTCCAAGGCACGGACCCGCCGCTGCCACAGTGCGAGGCAATCGCGCCACTGCGCCACGTCGAGGTCGCCCGGGTGTTCGCGGTGGAGGTTGCCTTCGGCGATCACTTCGTGGTGCGCGTTCGCCGGGTACTTGTTGGCGAACGCGCGCGCGCGCCACGGCGCAGGCGCCGCCGACGGTTCGGCGTCGAGCGTCGGCGGCGTCATCGCTTCGTTGCCGGGGCAGAACGGACACGGCTTGTCGTTCGCCTGCGCGCCGGTGTGCATCGGGCGCAGCTGGCGCGCTGGCGCCATCAGGATCGGCCGGCCGGTCGTCGGTTCGAGCACGGTGCGCGGCTCGGCGTCGGCGGGCTGGTTCATCGGGGTGCGTCGTCGGGGTGTGCGGAGGGCCGCGGTTCGGCACCGGCGAACAGTTCGCCTGGCGTCGCGATCTTGCCGTCAGCCGTCGCATAGACGCGGCAGCGGGTGTGCACGGTGACCTTCGTGCCCGGGGCGTAGTCGAACCAGCGCTGGCCGTCGCCGTCGTACCACTCGCGCGCCGGCGGTGGCACCGCCTGCAGCGAGTGCAGGCACAGCGTCGGCGAAGTGGTCGGCAGCGGCAGGTGGCCGCTGCTCGGCACCGTGAACGCCAGCGTGACGTCGTGGTCGGCGAACGGCGGGTAGGTCGAACCCGGCAGCGTCGAGCACGCCGCGGTGGCCAAGGTGCTGCTGCCGGCGAGCACCAGGCCGAGCCAGCGGCAGCGGCGTGTTGTCGGCGACGGCAGGTTCCCTAGCATCGTGGGATGGCCGGTGGTCTGGCAGTGCGCGGCAATCTGTTGTGCGTCGGGTGGAGCAGCTCGCGCGGGCATGTGTTGTTGTTCGATCTGGAGGCCGGCCAGCGGGTCTCGGCGTGGCAGGTGCCCGCCGGCAGTTCAGGCTATTCGGACGCCGCCGGGGTCGCCATGGACGACCGGTACCACGTCTACGTCGCCGATCCGCAGAACGACCGCGTCTGCCACTTCACGGCCTTCGGGCGGCATCTGGCGGATTTCGGCGAGGTGCCGCCAGCCAAGGGTGATGCCGCGCGCGATCGCCAGGGCGTGCTCGATCGGCCGCACGCGGTCGCGGTGCGCGGCGACCTCGTCTACGTGGCGATCGGCGAGCAGCCGCGCCGCCGCGGCGTGCAGCGCTTCAGTCGGCAGGGCACCGCGCTGCGTTCGCTGGCGTCGTGCGGGGACGCGGAGCAGAAGTTCGGGGCGCCGCGAGGACTGTGGGCCGATGCCGACGGCTTGCTGGTGGCCGACACGCTGCGCGGCTGCCTGCAGCAGTTCGCCGGCGATGGCCGGTTCGTGCGCGAGTGGCCGTGCGGCCGGTCCGGGCAGGCGCGGCCGATCGCGGTGGCGCGGCAAGCCGGCGGTACGGTGCTGTTCGCCGACCGCGGCGACCAGCCGGGCGTGTTCGCTTTCGACCGGAACGGATTGGCGGTCGACTGCAATGACCTGCAGCAGCACTGCCGGGACCCGATCGGCCTGGCGCTCGACAAGCAGCAGCGTGTCTATGTGCTGGACCGCGGTGGAGAGCGGGTCGTGCGTTGCTCGGCAGAGCTGCAGTTCGAGCAGGTGCTGTTCGACCTCGCGGAGTTGGAGATCGACCCGCCGCACGCCCCGTGAAGGAGATTCGTGCACCGCACGAAAATGTCAGACCGAAAGCTTGCGCCGCAGCGTCGTCCCGCTAAGAACTTCCCTTGCTACGGCGGTTGTTTGTGCAGGCCGGTCAGAACCTTGCACGTGCTTGTGGAAAGTGGTCCACAGCCGGAATGGGTGGCAGGCGCAGGCGGTTTTCGTGGCTCGTCCTTGTTTGTTTCGTGGCGGATGGGAGGTCGGTGACGCCAGCGACGGCGCGTGATTCGTCGCGGCAGCGATCCCCTGTTCGTGGGCTTTGACTTCCCTTGGGTGGGAGGGCTCCTTGGATCGCATCCGTATCCGGGGTGGCCGCGGTTTGCGCGGCACCGTTCGTGTTTCCGGCAGCAAGAATGGCGCGCTGCCGATCCTGGCAGCGTCGCTGCTCGTCGATGGACCGATCCTGCTGCGCAACATGCCGCGGCTGACGGACGTCGAGAACCTGCTGCGCATCCTGGGCAAGCTCGGTGTGGTCTACCACTGGCACCCGGATGGCTCGCTCGAGCTCGAGGCCAAGGACAAGACCGTCTACACGGCGCCCTATGACCTCGTGCGCACGATGCGCGCCAGCTTCGTCGTGCTCGGCCCGCTGTGGGCGCGCCGCGGCGTCG
>CAMAUH010000166.1 GCA_945861365.1 Candidatus Kuenenia stuttgartensis | reverse complement strand
TCGGTGGCGAGGGCTGTGCGCTGCGCCGCGATGACCTCGGGGCGCTGCGCCAGCAGCAGCACCAGCGTGCGGGCCGCGGGCGTGCCGCGATGCAGGGCAGCCGCGAGCCGCGCCAGCAGCGGCGCGCTGGCTGCCGACGTCGGCGCATCGACCAGCACGCGGTGGCCGAGTTGCCACGGCGTCAGTTCGCGCAGCAGCCGCAGCTCGTCGCTGTCGCCGGTCGGTCGCAGCGGCGTGTGCGGCACGATCGCCTGCAGCGAACCGAAGTCGACGCGTCCGCGCACCGCCTCGGGATCGGCGCCATTGCAGGTGTCGACGTGCAGCAGCGCGAAGAAGCGTTCGGTGCCGCGCGGCGCGCGGATCGGGCCGCGCAGCAGATGGCCCGACTTCAGGTTCAGCGCGCGCACCTGGCTCGGGCTCACGTACGGGTCGGCCGGCGTCGCGGTGAGGTCGTGGTGCAGCGAGCGCAGGAACCCGAAGCCCTCGGGCAGCGACTCGAACACGCCTTCGACCACCGTGTCCTGGCCCGCTTGCAGGCGCTGCAGCAACAGCGCCGCGAGCAGTTCGCCGCGGTCCTGGTGCGGGGCTGGCTCGAGGCCGAGCGCCTGCGCCTGCGCGAGCAAGCGGCTCGCCGGCAGCGCGGACAGCGGTGGTTCGGGGGCGGCGGTCATGGGGAGCCCGGGCGCAGCCGATCGAGGATCGCGGCGACCTGCTGTTGCATGGTCGCCAGCTCGCCGTCGTTGTCGACGACGAAATCGGCGCGCGCGCGCTTCTGCGCGAGTGGGGCCTGTGCGGCTTCGCGGCGAGCCAGTTCTTCGGGCGCCCAACCGCGTCTCGCGGCGCGCCGGCTTCGCGTCGCTTCAGCGGCATGCACGAACACCACGCGGTCGCAGAACGCCACGAGGCCGCCTTCGAGCAGCAGCGGCGCATCGAGCAGCACCGATTGGCCGGCGCTGCGGGCGGCGTCGATCGCGGCCAGGATGCGGGCGCGGATGCGGGGGTGCAGGATCGCTTCCAGCTGGGCTCGCGCGGCCGGGTCCGCGAACACGCGGGCCGCCATCGCGGCGCGGTCGAGGCCGGTCGGGCCGACCACACCGGGGCCGAACGCGGCCTGCAGTTCGGCCAGCACCTCGGGTTGTCCGGCCGCTTCCCGGGCGTGGGCATCGGCGTCCACGTGCTGCAGGCCATGGGTCGCGAAGGCCGCGGCGACCGCGGATTTGCCGGCCGCGATGCCGCCCACGATGCCGATGACGACGGGCGGTGCGGGCCGGAACGGCGCGGGAGGCGGCGGCTGCGCATGCGATTCGCCCGGCATTCGTCTCATCGTGAGGTAGGTTCCTGGTGCAGGCAACAGGTGACCAAGGCGCCGCCTTGACCGGACCGATTGCCTTCCTAAGATCCCGAACCCCTCGCGTCCCACAGGAACGACGGTTCGCACCGTCGGCCCCCTGTTCCGCTCGTGCCCTCGAGCGGGCGTGAACCATCCGAAGTCTTCCCGAGACCCCTCCAGAAGAGCAGTCGTTCCCGCCGCGCCCTGCACACACGGCGCGGTTGCATCGCAAGAGACCCCTTGGAGCTCGTTCCAATGATGAATCGCCAGAGCGGCGCCGCGCACGTGCCGATCATGTTCTTCCTCCTCCTGATGGTCCTCTTCCTCGGCACCCTCGGGTTCGCCGTGGTGACCAACAACGAGAACGGCCAGCTCAGGCAGGCGCGGGATCAGGCCAACGCGGACCTGAAAACGCTCCGTGAGAAGGAGCTGCTCGTCGAGCACTACATCGCCGACATCGGCGCTGTCATCAACAAGCCCGGCAAGTACGAAGGCCGCAACAACGCCGGCGGCATCTACGGCGCCGCGACGCTGACCTACGCCGGCGTGATGAACCCGGGCGAGGTCAAGAAGGCGATGGACGACGCGTGCACCGGCGCCGGCGTCTCGGTCGCCAGCGGCATCGAGAACGTGCTCGGCGCGATCGTGACCAAGGTCAGCCAGCAGGGCCAGCGCGTGAAGGACGTCGAGGCCGAGCGCGACCGCGCGATGACCGAGAAGTCGGAGCTGGACCGCAAGCTGCAGACGGTCGCCAACGAGGCCAAGACCAAGGCCTCCGAGTACCAGACCAACAACGACCAGATCCGCAGCGACTTCGCCGCGGCCAACCAGGATCGCGAGAACCGCATCACGCAGGTGACCGAGAGCCTGCGCGCCAAGAACGACGAGATGCAGACCGAGAAGGACAAGGCTGCCGCGGTCGAGAAGAAGCTCAGCCAGGAGAAGGCCGAGCTGAAGAACCACAACTCGGCGCTGGTCGCCCGCGACGCGATGCGTCAGCCGCCGGACTCGCCGGACGGCAAGATCCTGGTCGCCAAGCAGGGCATCCCGGTCGCGTTCATCAACCTCGGCCGCAAGGACATGCTGCAGCCGGGCACCAAGTTCCGCGTCCGCACGCCGAACAGCGACAAGGTCAAGGGCTACGCGACGGTCAAGCGCGTCGAAGACGAGCGCGCCGAAGTCGAGCTCAGCGACTTCATCGACCCGGTCGGTGACTTCGCCCGCGCCGGCGACCTGATCTACAACGACATCTACACGCCGCGCGTGACCCGCACGATCTACCTGATGGGCAACTTCACGGCGCCGTACAACAAGCCGGAGCTGACCAACCTGCTGAAGCGCCTCGGCAACAAGGTCGTCGACAAGATGGCCCCGGGCGTCGACACAGTGATCCTGGGCAACGACCCGGTCAATGAAGCTGGCGACGGCTTCGCCAAGGTGCAGGACTCCGAGGAGTTCAAGAAGGCCAGCGAGCTGCGCGTCGAGTTCAGCTACCTGTCGAAGATCGGCGATTTGATCAAGCTGTGATCTGGCCGCAGGCCAGATCGCGAACTTGATCAGGGCTTTCCCGCGGCGCCTGCCGCCCGGCCCTGTGTGTGACGACGAGCCTCGACCTTGCGGTCGGGGCTCGTTGCGTTGGTGGAGTCCCTCCGGCCGCGCGCTACAGTCCGCGGCCCGCGATGGTGACCCTGGACGATCCGAACGTGCGCGCTGCGCTCGATGGCGATGAGTTGCCGCGCATGTCGTTCGGCGACCACCTCGACGAGCTGCGCTCGCGCCTGGTGAAGTCGCTGCTGGCGATCGCGCTCGTCGTGGTCGGTGTGATGCCGTTCAAGGACGCGGTGCAGGAGATCATCATCGCGCCGTACCGCGTGCAGTGGCGCATCGGCTTCCTCGGGCACATCGACAACCTCGAGACGAAGGCCGCCGCGGCGACGGCCACCGGCAGCGCGCTCGACGAGGACACCGAGCGCTTCGTCACCTACTGCCGCAAGCACAAGGACGCGATCCTCGCCGGCAAGAAGGAGTACTCGCACCTGTTCCCGGTCAACACCGGCTACCCGCTGCCGTACAGCCTGTACGCGACCGGCGGCCTCGAGGACGTGATGTCGTGGATGTGGGCGGCGCTGGTGTTCGCGCTGGTGCTGGCGAGCCCGATCGTCGTCTGGCAGCTGTGGGCGTTCATCGGTGCCGGGCTGTACGCGCACGAGCGCGCGGTCTTCTACCGCTACTTCCCGTTCATGCTGGTGCTGATGGGGGCCGGCGTGTCGTTCGGCTACTTCGCGGTGCTGCCGTACAGCCTCGGCTTCCTGGTCAGCATGATGAACCCCGACCAGGTGAACGCGATCTTCGGCATCGGGCAGTTCCTGACGCTCGAGTTCGCGATGACCGGCGCGATGGGGCTCGTGTTCCAGCTGCCGCTGGTGATGCTCGCCCTGCAGCGCATCGGCATCACGCCGCACGAGTGGTACCTGAAGAACTGGCGCATGACGATCCTGATCATCTTCATCGTCGCGGCCGTGGTGACGCCGCCGGAGCCGGTGTCAATGCTGCTGATGGCGGGGCCGATGGTGCTGCTGTTCGGGCTCGGCCTGCTGCTGACGCGGTGGCAGCGCCCGGCGGTCGCGAAGGTGCTGGCGTGACGCTGGTCGGCGAAGTGCTGGCGATCGGCGACGAGCTGATCCACGGCGCGCTGCTCGACACCAACAGCAAGTACATCGCGCAGCAGCTCGAGGCGCTCGGCGTCACCGTGCATCGCTTCGTCGTCACCAGCGACGACCCGGACCATCTGCGCAGCGCGCTGCGCGATGCGTGCGGCCGCGCCGACATCGTCGTCGCGACGGGGGGCTTGGGCCCGACACTCGACGACCGCACGCGCGATCTGGTCGCCGAAGTGCTCGACGGGCCGCTGTGGTTCGACGCAGCGAGCTGGCAGCAGGTGCAACAGTGGCTGCAGCAGCGCGGCCGGCCGGTGCCCGACAGCAACCGGCGGCAGGCGATGTTCCCGCCGGGCGCGCAACCGATCAGCAACCCGGTCGGCACCGCGCCGGCGTTCGCGGTGCAGGTCGGTCGCGCGCGCCTGTTCGCGCTGCCCGGCGTGCCGCGCGAGATGCAGGTGCTGCTGCGCGATGCCGTGTTGCCGGCGATCGCGCGCCTGCCCGGCCTGCAGCCGACCGCGCAGCTGTGGCTGCGCATCCTCGGCCCGTCCGAAGCGGCGCTCGGCGAACGTATCGAGCCGTTCATGGTGCCCGGTCGCAACCCGGCGGTCGGCATCACCGCGTCGGGCGGCCTGCTGACGATCCGCATCGTCGCGACCGCCGGCACGCGCGAGGCGGCCGCTGCGGCGTGCGAAGCGACGGCTGCAGAACTGCGGCCGCTGGTCGGCGAGTGGCTGTTCGCGGAAGGCACCATCGAGCTGCCCGAAGCGGTGCTGCAGCGCCTGCGGCAGGCGGGCCACACGCTGGCGCTCGCCGAATCGTGCACCGGCGGCCTGATCGCCGCGCGGTTGACCGACGTGCCCGGCAGTTCGGCGGTGCTGCAGGGCGGCGTCGTCGCCTACGCGAACGCGGCCAAGCAGCAGTTGCTGGGCGTTCCAGCGGCGCTGCTGGCGGCGCACGGCGCGGTCAGCGTCGAGGTCGCCGCGGCGATGGCGCAAGGCGCGCGCGAACGGTTCGCGGCGTCGGTCGGTGTCGCCACCACCGGCATCGCCGGACCCGACGGTGGCACCGCCGACAAACCGGTCGGCACCGTCTGCTTCGCCATCGCGACCGCGGCGAAGACGCGCAGCTGGCTGCTGCGCATCCCCGATCTCGGCCGCACGTTCGTGCGCGATCGCGCCGTCGTCGAAGTGTGGCGCAGCCTGCTGCAACTGCCCGACGGGGCCTCGTGAACTGCCGCGCGGCCCGGTGGCGGCTGCCAACTGGCTGCGCACGGTCGTCGTTCCCGCACTATCATCCGGCGCGCTGATGCGGCCCTGGACCTTGGCGAACGCGTGAAGATCTGCCTGTCGTGCGAGGGCGTCACCGACACGTCGGCGCAGCGCTGCGGCAACTGCTCGGCGTGGCTGCTGCCAACCGACGCCGTGCACTACCCGACGCGCCGCGGTGAGACCGAGTCCGGCAACCCACTGCTCGGCACCGTCGTCGACGGCAAGTACCGGCTGCAGAGCGTGCTCGGGCGCGGCGGGCTCGGCACCGTGTTCCGTGCCCAGCACATCGGTTCGTTGATGACGGTGGCGCTGAAGCTGCTGCACCCGCGCTTCGCCGAACGTCCGGAGTACCGGCGGGCGCTGTTGCCCGAGGCGCGCCGGGCCGCGACGGTCACGCACGAACGGTGCGCGCGCCTGCTCGACGTCGGCGAAGCGGACGAAGGGGCTGCCTACCTGGCGATGGAGATGGTCGATGGGCGCACCCTCGACATGGTGGCCCGCAGCGGCGCGATGGCGCCCGGCCACGCGGTCGCGGTGCTCGTGCAGATCGCCGAAGCGCTGGTGGCGATCCACGCGGCCGGGCTGGTGCACTGCGACCTGTCGCCGCGCAACGTGATGGTGGCGTTCCGCGCCGGCCAGTTGCGCGTCAAGGTGCTCGACTTCGGCATCGCCCGCAGCGTGTCGCTGGCCGGTGACCGCGGCCGCAGCGAGTTCGCCGGCTTCGTCAATCCGGCGTTCTCGGCGCCCGAACTGCTGGCCGGGCGCGACGTCGATCCGCGCGCCGACCTCTACTCGCTGGGCACGCTCGCATGGCTGCTGCTGACCGGCAGCATGCCGGTCGACGACACCGACGCGCGGCGCGCGGCGCTCGCCGTAGCGGCCGGCGAACTGCGGCCCTGGCCGAAGACGCCCGGTGTGCCCGCCCGCCTCGCGCGCCTCGTGCAGCGCTGCCTCGCGATGGATCCTGGGAGCCGGCCGGCCTCGGCGCTCGAAGTGCTGCAGGAGCTGGCGATCGTGCAGGGCGCGCGCCGGCCGCTGGTGGCGCGCATCGCGGTCGCCGTGATGGCGCTCGCCGTGCTGGCCAACTTCGGCCTCGCCGGCACCGATGCGCCGCCGTTCCTGCAGCTGCTGTCCGGCTCCGACCTGGTGCTGCGTGAACGGGCGCTCGACGCGACGCAGCCGGCGCAGGACCTCACCAGCCAGCGGTTGGAGACCCTGGTGTTCCACTACGGTGGCTTCGCCGGTCGCCAGTTGCGTGCCGACGTCGCCAGGCAAGGCGTGGTGTTGCTGCGCGCGCCGCTGCGGCCCGAGCTCGATCCGCGCGCGGGCACGCTGCTGCTGTCGAGTGCGCAGGCCGATTGGCGCCAGGTCGTGCAGGGCCTCGCGCGCATCAGCCGCGACGGTCCGGTGGACCTCGCGTTCGTGGTGCCCGGTCGCGCGCCGCTCGGCAACGCGCGCCTGCGCGTCGACGACGATGCGCCGGAGCTCGCGGTGCATTGGCTCGACGAGTCCGAGCACCTGCGCGGCACTTCGCGCCTGCAGATCGACTGCAGCGATGCGGTCGCCGTGGACCGCATCGACGTGCTCGTGCGGCTGCAGAGCGGCGCCACCTACGAACTCGTCGTGCCGCCGCGGGCGGGGCCCTATGCGCTCGGTGCGGCGCTGGCGGCCCGCGTCGGGGCGGCGGCGATGGGGCCAGGTGAACTGGTCGTACGGGCCCGCGATCGCGCCGGCAACGAACGCATGGCCGCGGCGCTGCCGTTCGCGTCAGCGGACGTCGCCGCACCGGCGGTGGTGGCGGTGACCGGCCCGTCCGGCGAGTCGTTCCTGCCGGCGGTCGGCGACAGCCTGCGCTTGCGGCTGCAGATGGCCGCCGCGGAAGCTGGCTGCACCGTCGCGGTGCAGCTCGGCGATGCGGCCCCGGTGGTGATGCCGTTGCCGGCGGTCGGCCTGCAGCACAACCTGGAGGTGCCGCGGTCGCAGCGCGAGGCCTTCGCGCCGTTGTCGATCACGGTCGTCGATGCGGCGGGCAATCGCGCCGAGTTCGCCGCCACGCTGGCGGTCCGCGATCGCACCCTGCAGCCGACGTTCGCGGCGATCACCGGCGGCGCGCGCTGGCTCGCCGGCGAACTGGTCGTCGAAGCGGACGATGTCGTGGTCGAGACTGCCTTCGGCCCGAACTGGCGGTTGCAGGGCGTGCGCATCGATGCGGTGGCCGGTGGGGTCGAGCGGTTGCCGGACGACGCCGCGGCTGCTGGCGGCGCGGTCCGCCTGCTGCTGCACGACCTGCCGGCGGGCCTGCACGCGCTGGTGTTCGACTTCGCCGACGCCGCGAACGAGGATTCCCTGCGGGTGCGGCACCAGGTCGCGCTGCGCGTGCTGCCGCCGATCGAGATCCGCGTGCCGGCGCCGAAGGCTCGCTACCTGCCCGGCTACCTGGAGGCCGGCGTGCTGGCGCGCCGCGGCAACGGCCTCGTCGATGGACCCGGTTGGCGCTTCGATCCGCAGCTGCGGCCGTACGTGCGCGGCGCCCTGCGCGTCGGCGTCGAGACGCCGGTGCGGTTGCCGTTGCCGGTAGGTAGCGCCAGCGAGGCGTTGCTGCCCGAAGTGGCGCTGGTGCCGGGGCGCAACGTGTTCGCCGTCGCGATGGTGGACGTGCTCGACCGGCCAGTGCGCGTGCTGGTCGGCGACAGCAGCACCCAGGTCGACGTCATCGCCGACTTCTGGTGGAACGACGCAGCGCCGGAACCGATCGGCGAGGAGTTGCTGGTCGAGTACGGGCAGCCGGCGCGCCTGCGGTTGCGGTGCCCGTTGCCGTTCACCGCGGCCGATGCGCCCGAACTGCGGCTCGGCATCGCGCAGAGCGAACTGTCCGCATCGACGGTGCAGCCGACGCGCAGCGATGCCAGCGTGGTCACGTTCGAGATCCCCGCCGCGGTGTGGAGCGTCGCCGCGCAGCTGGCCGGCCGGGCTCGCGAAGAGTTCGCCAACCAGCTGCAAGCGAGCATCGAGGCACACATCGCGACCCCGGCCGGCCGCCACGGGCTGTCGCTGCGCCTGCGCACCACGCGCAGCACGTTGGCGCCGCTGCGGCTGCAGGAGTTCGGCGACCTGGATGCGGCGCTGGCCGGCATCGTGTTGCTGCCGGTGTTGGCACCGCGTGACGCGTTCGCCGAACCGGTGCCGCCCGATGCGCCGCCGCGATCGTCGTTCCGACCGCAGGTCGCGGTCGCCGTGCGCAACATGCCGGACTTCCTGCTGCAACAGACCGAG
>CAMAUH010000165.1 GCA_945861365.1 Candidatus Kuenenia stuttgartensis | reverse complement strand
GTGTCCGCCCACTTCACGGTCTCGATGTCGATCGGCTTGGTGAAGCGAACGATCGCACTCGCGAACGGCGAGACGAACTCGTTGGGCGCTGGCTGCACACCTCCGACAACCAGCGGAGTCGGCGAGAACGCCAGGAAGTTGCGCGGATCATCACGCCCGGCGGCGGCGCCAGCAGCAAACTCAGCCACACAGATGGCCCGCGGAGCATTCGCCACCAACCACGGCTCACGCTCGGACAAGAGCTCTGGGTAACCAGGGATGTTGCGCGGATTGATGTTCTCAAGCCCGGCGATCCGGCGAATCTTCAGCCGAACGTGCTGCGTCGTCGGCGCGTTGAAGTCGTCCTCAGGATCGACGACGACCCCCGCACTGCCAAACGGCACACCCGAACTGTCCGCAACGAAGCGGATCACGTCACCACGGTCGATCTCGTGGCTGATACCATTCTTGTAGACCGTGACCTCCTGGGTGTTGGAGTCCAGGTTGCGCACATTCTCGAGGAACATCGGAATCTCGCCGATGATGCGCAAAGGCAACGGATCGCGAGAGAATCCCCTCGCCAAGTCCGAAGAGCTGTCGTCCTGATTGCCCGAGCGGAAGTCACGCACCAGCGAGTTCCGACCACTGTTGTTGAGGCCTCGCAGCCCATTCGTCTCGAGCGCAACCCGTGGGATCGCCAAGGGTCCATCGATAGCAATCGCAACGCGGATGTTTGCGCCGATCTGATCCGGCGAGGACGGCATGCCAGCAGCATTGTTGACCGTCTGGTACTGGAGCCCTTCGGTCCCCAACAGGACGGGATCGAGAACGAGGGCGCGCTCCTCGACGACGACTCGCACCGGCAGCGGAACCAACCCGCTGGGCTGGGTGGGGTCCGCGACGATCTTCAACAGCTGCACGGCCTCGGTGTTCCGAAGACCGGTCACCTGGCCCTGGCTGTTGCGCGACACGAAGAAAGAGTCGTCGATGCCGAGAGGAGCCGAGAAGGAGAGCTTGATCGCCCCGTTCCGCGGCACGACAGAGAACGGCAGCGACGCCGACCCTTGACCGAAGAGCATCGGCGACACTTCACGCAGTTGGTCGTCGAGGGCATCGAAAGCGGCCCGGAACGCCGAACCCGTCATGTCGCGCGGGATGAACAACCGCGGCTGCAGCGTGTCAGGATCAGCACCGTCGAAGTCGTACAGCACCTCCTCGTCGCTGAGGGTCGAACCAGTGGGGCGCTGATCCTCGATGTTGTTGCCGATCACGACGTCGCTGCGATAGAGCGCGATAGACGCACCATCCTGGGTCACCTGCAGCCCGTAGACGTCCACCAGTCGCCCGTACTCGATACGCTGCAACTTCGCCTGGGTCGTATCCCCCGGCTGAGCTCCAGCGACTCCCCCGCCACCGCCGCCACCACTACATGCCGCCATCGCCAACAATCCGGCGATGGTTGCGCAGCCCTTCCAACGGATCCGGGGCTGCCGGGCCGAACTTGCAGTGGAGTTCATCGACACGGCACTCGCATGAGCGGCGCAAGAGGAACCGGGGCGCGTGAACGCGACAGCCCGGAGCGCGGAGCGGTTGTCTGCCATGAGTGTCAGCAACTTGAAGTGAGGTGTGCAACGCCAGCTCACGCTGGCCGGAAACGACGTAGCGACTCGGTTGGACAAACGAACCGACCACCGCTCCGAGGGCTCGAAGCATGCGTAGCCGGTTGCGAGGGCGCAACCTAGGATGCTACATCGGGCCGAATCCGGTGCCGGGGTAAGCGCCGTTCCGACCGATGAGGGACAGGGCACGAACTTCAAACATCATGCCACCAGATCGGCCGGCATCAAGAAGTCACAAGCCATTCCTGACACGAGACTTGTGGAAGGCGCCACCGAGGTCGCGTGGCGCGAGCGGCCGACCGAAGCCCGACCCGGTGCGATATCGCTCGACAGACCTGCACAGCGCGCCGACCGACACCGCGAGGCCTTGGGCCTAGCCGGCGGCGTCGCTGCAGCGGAACCCAGCAGCTGTCGCCTGCGACTCGGATTCGAAGTAGACCCTGGCCTCGGCGCGGATGCGCTTCGCGTCGGGCGCGCTGTAGCGGTACGCCGCCTGCGTTGATGCATCGCCAACGAACCGGGCCTCGACTTCGCGTTCGCAGTAGGCGCACGACAGCACAGGTGGGTTCTCGGCCTCACGCAACCGGAAGTCCCGCACCAGGTAGCGAACCCCCTCGTTGTTGCTGATGCAGCGGTCGTTGCGGCACCGAAGCCCCGCCCCAGCGACCATGCCTGGCTCAACCGAGAAGTGGCTGGGTCGACCTGCACGCAACTGGATCTTGCCCAGCAGGAACGCCATCAACGCCATCCGCATCGGAACGCCCAATTCCGCCTGCCGGAAGTAGATGGACCTCGGATCATCGTCGACGTCGTAGTCGATCTCGTCGACGCGAGGCAGAGGATGCATGACGCGCGCATCCTTTGCCGCAGCCGCACCAAGCGTGCTGCGCGTGAGCCGCGGGTAGTTCTTGGTCTCCTCGCCTGCATGCCGCTCGCGCTGGGCGCGCGTCATGTAGATGGCGTCGATCCGATTGACCTCGAAGTTGGTGAGGTTGGTGAACAAGGCCAGCTGATGCGGCTTGCTGGCGGTCAGGTAGGCAGCGGCATTGCTGCTGCCCGCGAGCCCGGGCAGATCGGCAACCGAGGCTGCGGCGGCTTGCACGCCAAAGTCCCGGCGCAAGCGATGCAGCACATAGTCGGGCAACTCGAAACCAGGGTACGGCATGGTCACGATGTTCGCGCCGAACCGAGCCAGGGCGTAGCAGAACGAGTGGATCGTACGCGAGTAGCGCAGGTCGCCACAAAGGACGACCTCGAGTCCTTCGAGGCGCCCCTTCTCCTTCCACAGCGTGTAGAGGTCGCAAAGCGTCTGGGTCGGGTGCTCGTGAGCTCCATCGCCACCGTTGATCACCGGCACCCGCGCATACCGGGCGGCAACGCGCGCCGCACCATCCTCAGGATGGCGCACGACCAGGATGTCCGCGTAGCTGCCGCCGACAACCCGAACCGTGTCGGCCAGGGACTCCCCCTTGGACCGACTCGTGTTCTTTTCGTCGGCCGCAGTGATGACACCGCCCCCCAAACGCAACATCGCCGACTCGAAACTCAGCCGCGTGCGGGTGCTGGGCTCGAAGAACAGCGTGGCCATGATCGTCCCACGGCAGATCTCCGACCACGCCCGGAGGTTCGCGCGGAACTCATCGGCGTGATGGAACAGCTCGAGGATCTCGGCAGTGCTCAGATCTTCGATCGAAACCAGATCGCGCTTTTCGAACTCTGCCATCGACCACGATCATGCAGGCGACTGCCTGGCCAGGCAACGCGCGGGATCCGCGTGCAGGCGATCAATCTCACAAGCGATCCATGTCGCTGGCCCGCAGCGCGGCAACCCCACCGACCGGCCCCGCCGGCGGCAGGTTTCGCAGTGCGCGCAGCAACCCGCCGATCACCCCGCGCAGATGCGCTGCGTCTTGTTGCACGGCGGAGATGCGCGCATGGCACGGCAACCAGCTTGGCCACTCCGCGTCACCGAGATCGGCTTTGTTGGCCACGACCAGACTCGCCTTCGCCGCCAGCTCCCGATCGAACGCGAGCCCTCCCGCAGAGCCATCGACAACCAGGATCGTCAGAGCCCCAGCTCGGAGCGCACGCCCCACGGCGATGGCCCGAGCGTCGACGGAGGCAGCCTCTCCCTCACCACACTCACCAGCCGTATCGACGAGCTCGTACGGGTAGCCGGCCAGCACCGTCCGCTCGTGGATCGGGTCGCGGGTCAGCCCAGCTACCGGCCCGGCAAGCGCACGCGCTCGCAGCAACAACCGATTGAACAAGGCTGATTTGCCAGCGTTCTGCGCACCGATCAGCACGACCCGAACCGGCACGCAATGGGCCAAGGCGACGCGCGATCGCTCACGCGCCAGTTGGCGGGCGCGGTCGCGCTGGTCGAGCGGCAATCGCTCCAATCGGGCAAGTTCGATTTCGAAGTCGTACCCCAGCTGCTCCGCAGCAAGGTCGAACTGCTCAGGGCTCATGGCATCCCGCAGCAGCTCCGCTGCCGGTGACGACACGGACTCCTGGCAAAGGAACGTCGCCCGCAGCACTTCGAGCACGGCAGGAGAACCATGCGGGTGCAGCTCGACGACGTCACCCCTGGGCACAGCGAGGACCTCGTCGAGCACCTGACCACGCACAACCAATCGCGCAAGGGTCACCGCGGAATTCGCGACCTGCCAGGTACCCCCTGAAGGCAGCACCAACTCGGCGCCAGCAGCCTGCATCTCGTCACGCGTCACCGCGACCACGGCGACCCCGGCGGTTCCCGCAGGGGTCAGGATGCGCACGGTCGCTCCGCGGCCAGCAACCGCATGCCTTCGTGCACCAGATCGCTCTCCACTTCCCCCTGCAGTCGCGTCAAGCGCTTCAGGACCGTGGCGTTGCCGCCAGTCAGGACGACTTTTGCGGGGCCGAATCCGCGCAAGCTGTCCGCAACGAGCCGCTCCACCATGCCGCAGTAGCCGAACAACACACCTGCATCGACGGCACTCTGGGTATCGCTTGCTGGAAGTTGCGGGACCGAGTCGATCCGAGCCGCTGGCAGGGCCGGCGTAACCGCCGCCATTCCAGCGACGAAGGCTCGCAGTCCTGGTGCGATGCAGCCACCGAGAAACCACCCATCTGCATCAACCAGGTTGACCGTCGTTGCCGTCCCGCAATCGACCACGACGGCGCGCGAGTGACGGCGATGCGCGGCGAAGGCCCCCAACCACCGATCGACTCCGAGCGATCCCGGTACTGCGTAGGCAAGGCGCAACGGACAAGGAAGATCGAACCCCGCGCGCTCGATGCACGGCACCGATCGCCGCAGGATCGCATAGAGGCGATCGCTCGCCGATGCGACCACGGAAGCGAGCACGCAGCGCGAGACGTCGCGACCTCGCAACCAGCTAGCCAACTCCTCGAGATCCGCCGCGTGGGTATCGAGGCGCAGCCGGGCACCATCCGCATGGTGAAGGCAATCGACAGTGCTGTTGCCACAGTCGACCGTCAGCAGGCCTGCGATGCCATGGTCAACGCGCAAGAGGCACCACGCACGCGCCCATGCACACGATCGTCAGACCGACAGCGGGCAACGGCCAGCGCTCACCGGTCGGGCGCCTGGTAGGTGCGCTCCACGACTTGGCCATTTGACAGCCAGCGAGTGCTGAAGGTTCGCACTCCTTTGTCGTAGTCCGCCCGACCGAACTGGATCGCCTGCTCCTTCGAGTCCACCTTCTTGCCGTTCATCTCGATCAGGACGTCGCCGGTGACAACCCCGAACCTGCCGGCCAGTTCCGGTTCGACGTTGCGCACCACGAGACCGCGCAGGTTGCTGCTCTTGCTGATGTAGGTGTCCACCTGCATCTTGCCGAACATCTGGTCGGCATTCTGACGGAAGCGCTTTTCGTCCTCACGCCCGATGTGCGTGGTCTGCCCAACGCGCGTCGTTTCCTGAACATCCATCCAGGTGCCCGTCGACCCTTTCGCAACCGCAGCCCCGGTCTTCGCCACCACCTTGGCCTTGCCCTGTAGGCGCCGCGTCTCCTGCAGCACCTCCTGCGAGATGTTCATGGTGGTCTTCAGCAGCTCCTCCTCCTTGGGAGCCGGAGCCGGAACGCTCGGATCCACAATCGGCATCTCCCGCACGAAGAATGCGGACTGTGCATCAGGCGCCACCTTCACCAGGCGAACCTTGCCAAGCGCGCGCTCCTTGCCCCCTGGGGCAGCCGGTTGGCTCTTGACCGGCCACAGGAAGGAACTGCGCCGCGGGTCCCCGTCATCCTGCACCCAGATCTTCTGCAGGATTTCGCGCCCCGTCATCGAAGTTGGCATCGACGTTCCAGCACGCGCAGCAGGGTTTGCCCCAGCGGGACGCGGCGGGCTGGTCGGAGGAGTGGTCGGCGGCGAGTTGAGCGCGCGACCGCCCCCCTGCCGTGGCGACGTATCTCGCGGCAGAGCTACCCCTGGGGTTGCAGCCACAGGCGGAGTGTTCTCACGCACCCACCATTCCGGAGGCTCGACGTTGGCCTCCGGCTTGTAGCGGACGATCACGTAGGAGTTGCCGCCCTTGCCCAACTCCTTGCTGTCGTGCACCAAGGAGACGAGTTCGATCACCTCTTCCAAGGGGCGCTGGTCGAGCTCCTCCAACGCCTTCTTCTTGCGCTCTTCTTCTTCGCTGACCGCTGCTGTCGGCGGCGGCGGCGGCAGCTTCCCGAGCAGGTTGACTCGTTTCAGGCCCTCCCACCAGTTCGCTGTCGAAGGCCCATAGACCCAGACATCGGACTGCACGCCTTTCCCCTTGCCACGGGCGATCAAGTCCATCCCGTCCTTCTGGCCACGAGCCGTGGCGGCGTCGCGGGCCTCCTTCTTCCACATCGGAACCATCAGGTAGACGGTCCAACCCGACCAGCTGAACAGGCCGATCGCAACGGAGTAGAGCAGCGCAGGGATGGGCAGCTTCATGCGAAGAACATCAGGGTAACGGACTCGCGGCAGGACGGAAGCTCCGCGCCGAGTGGGACGGCGACATCAGATGCCTATTCCCAGCGGAAGGCGCGCCCACAGACCATAAACGCAAAGAGGCCGCCCCAAGGCAGCCTCTTGCTCGCAAGTGACCGCACCAAGCAAGCTTGGCAACGGCGCACCAAGTCCACTCACCAAGCGAAGTGGCTGTAGGCGCTGTTCGCCTCGGCCATCTTGTGGACGTTCTCCTTCTTCGTGACCGCCGCCCCTTGGTTGTTGAACGCGTCGAACAACTCCTCTGCCAACGACTTCGCCATCGGCTTGCCGCGCTTGGCGCGCGCCGCATCCACCAGCCAGCGAATCGCCAAGCTCTGCTGACGACGCTTGTTCACTTCGCGCGGCACCTGGTAGGTCGCACCACCGACGCGCTTGCTCCGGACTTCGACGCGAGGCTTGATGTTCTCGATGGCCTTCGAGAACACGTCGACCGGATCCGAGCCTTCGATCTTCTTCACAACCGTGTCGAGCGCGTCATAGAAGAGGCGCTGCGCAGTGTTCTTCTTCCCCTGCAGCATGATCTTGTTGATGATCTTGCTGGCAAGCTTGTTGTCGTAGCGGGGGTCGCCCTTCAGGAAGACTTCAGTGGACTTGTAGGAACGAGGCATCGGAGATCAGCAGCGGAGGGTGGGTTCGTGCAGTTTGGGCGGAATCACTTCTTGGGGCGCTTCGCGCCATACTTGCTGCGGCTACGCCGCCGGTTCTCGACGCCCGAGGCGTCCAAGCAACCGCGCAGCACGTGGTAGCGCACACCGGGAAGGTCGCGAACGCGGCCACCGCGGATCAGCACGATCGAGTGCTCCTGAAGATTGTGCCCCTCGCCCGGAATGTAGACCGTCGTCTCCTTGCCGTTGCTGAGGCGGACACGGGCGATCTTGCGCAAAGCCGAGTTCGGCTTCTTTGGCGTCATCGTCTTGACTTGCAGGCACACGCCACGCTTCTGCGGGCAGGCGTCAAGAATCGGCGACTTGCTCTTGTACTTGATCTTCTTGCGGCCTTTCCGAATGAGCTGGTTGATCGTGGGCATGAGGAGCTAGTGCGCGGTCCGAGAATTCAGGGCGTGAGAAGATAGAGACGGATGCGAGGAATGCAACCGGCAATCTGGCCGGTTGCGCGTTCGGCCTCAGGCCTTGCTGGCCTCTTCGCCGGCGGCAGCGGGAGGTGGATCGATGCCTTCGAGACGGATGACCGGCCCACCCTGGTCGAGGAAACCCTGGCGGCTCATCCGGCCGATCTCTTCGGCAGCAGCCTGCAGGTCCACGTTCTTGCGAACGCGGGTCTTTTGGTAGTTGCGGAAGCCGGTTCCGGTCGGGACCAAGTGGCCCAGGATGACGTTCTCCTTCAGGCCAACGAGCTCGTCCCGCTTGCCTGCCAGAGCCGCTTCCGTCAGCACCTTCGTGGTCTCCTGGAAAGAGGCAGCACTGATGAACGAATCCGACTGCAGCGACGCCTTGGTGATTCCGAGCAACAACGGTGAAGCCGTTGCCGGCTTCTTGCGCTGGCTGCGCAACTGCGCGTTGGCATCGCGGAAGCGGAACTTGTCAACGACTGCGCCTGGCAGGAAATCGCTGTCGCCTGGATCCTCGACCTGCACCTTGCGCATCATCTGCGCCAGGATGACTTCGATGTGCTTGTCGTCGATGCTCACGCCCTGGGCGCGATACACCGTCTGCACTTCGCGCAGAAGGTAACCCTGAACCGACTTCTCACCCTGGATGGCCAGGATGTCATGCGGTACCAGCGGTCCGTCGACGAGAGCTTCGCCAGCCTTGACGTGATCGCCACGGTGAACACGCAGGTTCTTGCCCTGCGGGACCAAGTGCTCTCGCTCGAGGCCGCCCTCACCCTTGACGATGATGGTGCGCTTGCCACGGCGCTTGTCGCCGAGTTCGACCATGCCATCGATCTCCGACAGCACCGCAGGGTCCTTGGGACGCCGGGCCTCGAAC
>CAMAUH010000164.1 GCA_945861365.1 Candidatus Kuenenia stuttgartensis | reverse complement strand
TTGGTCGTGATCTCGAAGCCAGCGACGTAGCCGGGCTTCCGGTAGTCGCGGTAGAAGGCTTCCCAATCCGGCAGGCGTGCGGGGGCGGCGTCCATGAGGTCGGGCGAGTCTAGCGGAGCCGCGCACGACGTGCGGAATCGGCGCGAACCTCGCGACGGGCAATCTGCCTCACCCGGCGGAAAGACCGCGCTGCCAGCGGCATTGGTTCCCCAACTTCGGCGGCTGGCTGTTCGGCCTCGCCATCGCCCCGCGGCGCATGTTCACGCCGTTCGTCGGCTGGTCGCTGCTGGTCGCCGCGCTCTACGTCACAGCACCGCTGCTCACCGCCTGGGGCACGCTCGGCTGACTCCGCGGCGGAACGGTCGCATGGCGCCACGCGAGTTCGATGCATGCCGCGACGCGGTCGGCGGGCTGCTGCAAGCCCCCGAGCCCGATCGCCAGGTCCTCGGCGCGGGCCGCGCGCGCGACGATCTGCTGCAGGCGGGAACGCGGCCGCGCGCGGGCGGCGGCGGTGCGATCGACGACGAGGAACCCGCGGCCGAAGGACCGATCCTGGAAGTGCAGCCGCTCGATGTCCGCCCACGCCAGGCGACCGAAGCCCCGTTCCCACACGACGAGGCCGTCGTCGGCGAACGACACGCGCACCGGCGGGCGCCAGGTCCGGTACGCGAAGAACAGCAGGGCCAGACCCAGCACCGCGCGGTAGAGCCACCACCACGGCCCCAGTACGCGAACGCGGTCGAACCAGACGTCGCCGAGCACCTCGCCGATGCCGAGCTGCAGCGCGAACATGCCCGCCGCGACGGCGAACACGAGCCGCCGCGAACGGAACTGCATCGGGGGCACCTTCGCCATCGCGGCAATCTTGCTGGCGCATCGCACGGGCACAAGCGTTCCGTAGCATGCGCCGCTTGCAGCCCTCCCTCGACGCCCCGCTCCACTGCTCCCACTTCGGCCGCTGCGGCGGCTGCTCGCTGCTCGACATACCGATCGGCGACCAGCTCGCGCAGAAGCAGGCGCTCGCGCGCGATCTGCTGGCACCGTTCCTCGGCGACCTGGTGCCGACGATCAACCTGCCGCCGCGCGTGCCGCGCCACGACCGCACCGCGATCCTGTATCCAGCACAGCTGCACCGCGGCGCGATGCAGTTCGGCATCTACCGGCGCGGCTCGCACGAGACCGAACCGATCACCGACTGCCGCATCCAGCACAAGGCGCTGACGCAGTTCGCGGTGCGAGCCGGCGACGCACTGCGCGCAGCGCGCGTGTCGGTGTACCGCGAGGACACCGGCAACGGCATCGTGCGGGCCCTGCGCGCGCGCGTGATGGCCGGCAGCAACGAGCTGCTGGTCGGCGTGGTGACGACGCGCGCGGAGTTCTCCGAACGCAAGGCGGTCGGCAAGGCGCTGCAGACGGCGGCAACCGGCCTGCGCGACGAACAGGGCAAACCGCTGCAGCTGGTCGGCGTGGTGCAGAACATCAACACGCAGCCCGGCAACGTGCTGCTCGGCCCCGAGTCGCAAGCGCTGCACGGCCAGACCTTCCAGACCGACCGCATCGGCGGGCTGACGTTCCGCGTCTCCTGGAACAGCTTCTACCAGCTGCACCGGCACGCCGAGGCGATCCTGTTCAAGCCGGCGCTGGCGATGCTCGGCAGCGTCGAGGGCCTGCGCATCGTCGACGGCTACGGCGGCGTCGGCACGTTCGCGCTGCGCATGCTGAAGGCGGGCGCACAGCGCGTGACGCTGGTCGAGAGTGCCCCGAGCAGCTGCGCCGACGCGCGCGTGAACCTGACGGCGAACGGCTTCGACGCGCGTGCCGAGGTGCGCGAGCAACCGTTCGGCAGTGCGCCGCTGCCGCCGTGCGATCTGGTCGTCGCCGACCCGCCGCGCGCCGGCCTGCTGGAACTCGGCGCCGCGGCGATCCTCGGGGCCGCCCCCGCGCGCGTGCTGCTGGTGTCGTGTTCGCTGGAGTCGCTGGCGCGCGACCTCGGGGCGCTGGCGCCGGGGTATCGCGTCACCGCGTCGGCGCTGTGCGACCTGTTCCCGCACACCGAGCACATCGAAGCGCTGACGCTGCTCGAGAAGCGGTGAGCCGCGCGGCTCACCCGAGCAGCAGTTCGAGGTCCGCGCGCGACAGGTCCTGCAGCAGTGAGCGCTCGTTGCCGAGGATCGCCTCGCACAGCGCTTTCTTCTCCGCCTGCAGTTCGAGCACGCGCTCCTCGACCGTGCCACGGCACACCAGCCGGTAGGCGTTCACCACGCGCTTCTGGCCGATGCGGTGCGCGCGGTCGATCGCCTGCATCTCGGCGGCCGGGTTCCACCACGGGTCGAGCACGAACACGTAGCTCGCCGCCGTCAGGTTGAGGCCGAAGCCGCCGGCCTTCAGGCTGATCAGGAACACCGCGCACTTCGCATCCTCCTGGAACCGCACCACGCGCTCGGCGCGCTTCGTGGTCTTGCCGTCGAGCCGTTCGAACTCGATGCCGCGCTCGCGCAGCTTCGGCTCGAGCAGGTCGAGCACGCTGGTGAACTGCGAGAACACCAGCGCCTTGTGCCCCTCCGCCGCCAGTTCCTCGAGCCGCGGCAGCAGTTCATCGAACTTGGCGCTCTCCGCGGCGGCATCGCCGCCGGGCAGCAACGCTTCGTGGCAGGCCGCCTGGCGCAACCGCAGCAGCGCTTCGAGCACGACGAACCGCTGCGAGTCGTCGAACGCGCCCGGCTCGCCGAGCAGCTTCTTCTGGTAGTGCGTGCGCAGCGTGTCGTAGCGCTTCTTCTGCGCCGGCCCGAGTTCGCACCACAGCGTCTGCTCGACCTTGTCGGGCAGGTCCTTCAGCACCTGCTGCTTGGTGCGGCGCAGCAGCACCGGCCGCAGCGCGCGCTGCACCAGTTCCCGATGCTGCGCCATCGCCTCACCGCTGGCCCCCTTGCCGAACAGCGCGCGGAACGCCGGCAGCCGGCCGAGCATGCCGGGATTCAGGAACTCGAACAGCGACCACAGGTCGCCGAGGTGGTTCTCGACCGGCGTGCCGGTCAGCACGAGGCGATGGCGAGCGCGCAGCAGGCGCACCGCCTTGCTGGCCTGGCTGTCCGGGTTCTTGACCGCCTGCGCTTCGTCGAGGATCGCGTAGTGGAACGCGAGTTCGCGCTCGACGAACTGCGGCGCGTCGACGCGCAGCATCGCGTAGGTCGTCAGCACCAGATCGTGCGCACGCAGCCGCTGCTCGGCGCCATCGCGCCAGCGGTCCGCGGTGCTGAAGTCGAGCACGCGCAGCTCCGGCGCGAAGCGCTTCGCCTCGGCGAGCCAGTTGCCGAGCACGCTGCGCGGCGCCACCAGCAACGTCGGCCTGGGCTCCTCGACAGCGCCGTTCGCCTTGCGCGGCTTCTTGATCACCGCCGCGTCCGCGCGCGGTGCACACAGGTGCGCCAGCACCTGCACCGTCTTGCCGAGCCCCATGTCGTCGGCGAGGCAACCGCCGAGGCCGAACTCGCGCAGGAACTGCAGCCAGCCGAGGCCTTCGCGCTGGTACGGCCGCAGCGCGCCAGCGAACGACGACGCCTCCTGCACCGGCTCGACCTTGGTGAACGACGCGAGCCGCTGCCGCATGCGCGCGAACGCCGCATCGACGACGACGTCGTCGTGGTCCTGCGCCGACAACAGTGCGTCGAGCAGCAGCGCGCGCGACGACGGCACGCGCACGACGTCGCCGTCGGCTTCGCCGCCGAGCGCGCGCAGCGCCTCGAGCCGCCGCAGCCACGTCTGCGGCAGCAGGCCGAGGCTGCCGTCGCCGAGTTCGACGAAGCCATCCGGCGTGATCGGCCGCTTCAGCAGCTCGGGCAGGGCCGCGGTGTGGTCGGTGAATGCGACCGCACCGCCGAGTTCGAACCAGTCGATGCCGGTGGCGATCGCACTGCTGCCGGTAAGGAACGAACGCACCTTGCGGCCGGCGGCCAGCACGCGCACGCCGGCTTGCAGCAGCGCCTGCGTCACGGCCGGCAGCCGTTCGCGCGGCAGCAACGCCGTGCCGTCGAGACGCCAGCCGTCGACGTGGCGGGCGACCGTGGCGCGCAGCTCCTGTTCGGCCTGGTTGTCGCGGCGCTGCAGGCCCGCCGCGGTCTCCAGCAGCGGCCGTTCGTCCGCGGGCGCCAGCAGTTCGCCGCCGTAGTCGAACTGCAACCGCACCGGCAGCGGCGCCGCGGCGTCCTTCGGGAACGTCACCAGCAGCACGGCGACCGGCTTGCCGGCAGGCAATTGCGTCACCAGGTCGCCGAGCAGCGCCGCGGCCCCCGGCAAGCGCGCGAACACGCCGAGCACGGCCGGCAGTTCGGCAACCGGCACGTCGATCGGCCCGCGCGCGAACTCGTTGGCGAGCTCGACGTGTTCGCCGCACGCGAGGCGGACGAGGCGCCCCTGCACGATGCGCACGTCGTCGGCGAGCAAGCGCCCACAGTTCTGCGCCAGCACGCGGGCTTCGCCGCGGCAGAACAGCCCCACCACGTGGCAGCGGTCCGCCCCCACCTTCGGCACGAGCGCATCGATGCGGAACCGGAACGGCGCGCCGTCGTCGACCTGGATCGGCTCCGGGCCGCGCATCGCATCGAGCTGGCACAGCACGCGCCCGGTTCGCGCCAGCAACGGCAGCACTTCGCCGAGTTCGGGGCCACCGACGAACAGCGGCTGCCGCAACGCCACCGTCTGTCGCCGCGACAAGACGGCCAAGGAGCTCCATTGCGGCACCTGCTGTCGCTCCATCCAGACGACGAGCGCGCGGTCGACCGACGGCAGGGCATCGATGACGTCGCGCGGCAGGTCCGCCATGCGCGGCACGCCGAGTTCGCCGTTCTTCAACGGGAAGCGGGCGCGCACCTGCACGGCCATCGCCGAGTCGCCGACGCCACCGCCGACGAACACCTGGTAGTCGAGGATCGGCACGACCGGCTGGTGGCTCGCGTCGGCCGATGCCGGCAGCAAGCGCGCAAAGCGCTGCTGCCAGGCCGGCGCGGGCGGCTTCGGCTGCCCGGCCGCCGGCTTGCGCGCCGCGTCGGCTGCATCCGGTTCGTCGTCGTCGCTGTCGTCGAACTCGCCGTCGAACTCGTGCTCGTCCGCATCCTCGTCGAGGTCCGCGTCGTCCGGGGCCTCGGCCACCGCATCCGCCCCACCGACCCGCTGCTCTCGCTGCTCGACCGCCGAGATGCCGGCTTCCACTTCGTCGACCGCGAGCAGCAGCGCCCACAGGTGCTTGCACGGCAGCTCGCCCATCGAGAACGGGCACTCGCAGGCGAAGCGCACCTTCGCGGCATCGCGGTAGCTTCGCACCGACACGGGATAGGGGGACGTGCCGCGCACCGTGCCGACGGCACGGTGTTCGGTCAGGTCCAGCAGGTCGACGCGCCGCTGGCGGAAGTACCGCTCACCGCGTTGCCGTACGGCAGGCTCGAAACTGCGGCGATGCAGCTGCGCGAAGGATCTCGGCATGGATTCGGGCGGCGATCGTTCCGTCCCACCGGCTCAGCTCACTTGCCGCCGAGCTTCTTCTGAATGCGGCCGCGGAACGTCGTCATGATCGCCTTCGCCAGATCGCACGAACCGGCAATCCACTCCGCGTTTCTCAGCGCGCGCGGGCTGGTCTGCTCGCGCAGCTTGCCCAGGTACGGCTCGAGGCGCGCGAACAGGAACAGGCCTTCGCCGTTGCTCTCCAGCAGCAGCTCGGTGTGCACGACCTCGTTCTTGGCGAGGCCGTAGACCATCTCCCAATAGGTCGACGCCTGCCGGTAGGCGCGGTTCAGCTCGTGGTCGGGCTGCAGGATCGCCAGCGCTTCGGCCTCGTTCTTCGGCCAGAACTTCGCGTTGATGGCGTCGCGCGACTCGCGCATGACCGGCTCGCGGCGCAGGTCGTAGATCTTCAGGATGAGTTCGGCGTCGTGGTGGTCGGGCTTCGTCTTCATGCACGAAGCAGACCCCTCGCGCGCACGGGAAGGAAGCGGCGAGGCACACCGCTGCAGGTTTTCACGCCGACGCTATCGTCCCCGCGCCCCACCACGACCGATCCACCCCTTCCCGTGCCCGCCTCCAAGACCTCGCTGCTGCAAGCCCTGGCTTGCGCGATGCTGACGCTGCCGCTGTCGGCAGCACCGCAGGCGCCGCCGACCGCCAAGGAACGCGACCCGGCGCGCGCGTTCTGGGCCAACCATCCGGTCGTGCGCGCCGAGATCGTGCTGGCGCCGGACATGCGCGCACGGCTGCGCGACAAGCCGCGCGAGTACGCCGAGGCGACCGTGCGGCTCGACGGCGTCGACCACGCAAAGGTCGGCGTCAAGCTGAAGGGCTCCGCCGGCAGCTTCCAGGCGATCGACGAACGGCCCGGCTTCACGGTGCATCTCGGCAAGTTCGGCGGCGAGCCGCGCCTGCACGGACTGCAGCGCTTCCACCTCAACAACGGCGCGCAGGACGACACACGCCTGCACGAGTGGATCGGCCACGACGTGTTCACCGCCGCCGGCCTGGCAGCACCGCGCGTCGCACACGCGCTGGTGTGGCTCGATGGCAAACTGCTCGGCCTCTACACGCTGCGCGAGAGCTTCGACAAGCAGTTCCTGCTGCGCACGATCGGCAACACCACCGGCAACCTCTACGACGGCGGCTTCTGCCAGGATCTCGACCAGCCGCTGCAGAAGGACGCCGGCAACGGCGTCGACGACCACACCGATCTGCTCGCCCTCTGCGAACTGTGCCGCGGCGTCGACCAGAAGCGCGAAGCGACGCTGGCGGCAGCGATCGACATACCGCAGTTCGTCGACTTCGTGGCGCTGGAGGCGATGCTCGGCCACTGGGACGGCTACAGCCGCAACACCAACAACTACCGCATGTGGCTGCCGACGGGCGGCAAGGCGGTGTTCCTGCCGCACGGCATGGACCAGCTGCTCGGCGACGCCGGAGCCTCCGTGCTCGACCACCCGCCAGGCATGGCCGCCAGCGCACTGATGCAGCAGCCCGCGTTCCGCCGTCGCTACCGCGAACGCATCAAGGCGCTGCTGCCGTTGCTGGCACCGAGCCGTTTGAAGAAGCAGATCGAACCGGTGGCGGAGAACGTGCAGCGCGCGCTGCGCGCCGTCGATCCGGAGGCAGCGAGTGCCTACGGCGAAGCGGTGCTCGGGCTGTACGGCCGCATCCAGGCGCGCCACGAGCAGCTGCAGGTGCAGGCAAAGGCTCCCGAACCAAAACCCCTGCAGCTGGCGGTCGGCAAGGCGCTCGCGCTGAAGACGTTCCACCCGGCTGCCGAGACCGAAGGTGTCGAGCTCGGCAAGAAGGGCTACCAGGGCACCGCGGCGCTGCACGTCGATTGCGGCAAGCGCGACGCCGAGCCGCGGCACGGCGCGTGGCGCACGCACCTGCTGCTCGCCAAGGGCCGCTACGCGCTGCGCGGCCTCGCGCGCTGCGACGGCATCGTGCTGCCGCCGAAGGACGGCGAGGGCAACCAGCACGGCGGCGTCACGCTGCGCGGCCACGGGGCTGCCAGCGAGCGTCTGGACGGCGACCGCAATTGGACCGCACTCACCGCCGAGTTCGAGGTCGGCGAGTTCCAGGCCAACGTCGAACTGGCGTGCGACGTGCAGGGCTTCACCGGCAAGGCGTGGTTCCGGGTCGATTCGCTGCAGCTGGTGCGCTTGCCGGATTGAGCGCGTTCACGGCCGCAGCCGCAGCGTCTGGTCGACGCGATCGACGCGCAGCGGTTGTTCGCGCACGTCGTCGCCGCGCGTGACGACGAGGCGGTAGTCGCCGACCGGCAGCCAGCCGCGCCAGCGCTGCGGTGCCCCGCCCTTGGCGCGGCGCACGGGCACCGCGCCGGCGAACACGGCCACGCTGGCCTGCACGTCCTCGCGGCCGCCGCGATCGCAGGCACACAGGTCGGTGCAGGCGCGCGGCAGCACGTCGAGGCGCACTTCGTTGCGCACGCCGGGCGCCACGACGAGATGCGACGCCGGCAGCGGCTCGAACGGCAGGAACACGTGCTCGCCCGCCACGACACGGTCCGTCCACAGCACCGAAGCCGGCCCGACGGGCACGCTGTGCCACACCAACTGGTGCGCATTGCTGCGTTCCACCTGACGGTTGCGCAGCTCGCATCGCAGCTCGTCCTGGCCGGCCACGAGCGGCGGTAGCAGTTCGGGCGGCAGCGACACGTCGCGGGTGCCGCTGCGAAGGCACAGGAACACCGTTGCCGCCGGCCGCGCGGCGAACTCGAGCTCGACGCGCGAGGCGACGACGGTGGCTTCGAACTCCTGGTCCGGCAACGGCGCGATGTGCGGTGCGTGCACGTGCACGCGCCAACGCCCTGGCGGCACATCGTCGATCTGCACCGGGCCACCGTCCGGCGAACTCGCGGCGAGGTAACCGCGTTGGCCCGGCTCGGCCCGGTTCACGTCGACACCGAATGCCGGGGCCAGCTCGCCGTTCGGCAGACGCACGCGGACCACCAGTTCGGCACCGCCGATCGGCAGCGAGAACCGCGTGGTCGCGACGCCGGACGGCACCACGAGTTCGTGCTCGCCGAGGCT
>CAMAUH010000163.1 GCA_945861365.1 Candidatus Kuenenia stuttgartensis | reverse complement strand
CGCTGCACGCCGCGCGCGCGCATGCGGTCGAGGAACCCCGGCACGCGGAAGCGTTCGGGCGTCACGTACAGCAGGCGGATGTCGCCGCGATCGACCTGCTGCAGCCGGCGCTCGCGTTCGTCGCGTTCCAGCAGGCTGTGCACGCACGTCGCCGGCAGCCCGCGCGCGCGCAGCGCCGCGACCTGGTCGTCCATCAGCGCGATCAGCGGCGACACCACCAGCGACAGGCCGCCGCCGACCAGCGCCGGCAGCTGGTAGCACAGCGACTTGCCTTCGCCGGTCGCCATCAGCACCAGCGCGGAGCCGCCGTCGAGGTGGTGCTCGACGATGGTGCGCTGTGGGCCGCGGAACGCGGTGTGGCCGAACCAGTGCTGCAGGGCTGCGTCGAGGTCGAGATCCACCGGGCGCGCAGGCTACGCCGGCCGGGCCGCACGCGCACGACAGGTCGTTGGCATCGGCACCGGTCCAGCATCGGGACGCGGACGCTGGCGGTCCGGCCGCTGCCGCGGTACTGATCTCGGCCCCGCATGCCCGCCGCCACGTCCGCACCGCTCTGGTTCTCGCTGGTCATCGCGCTGGCGATGAACCTGTCGAACCTGTTCGAGCCGCTGACGGTCGACGATGCGTGCCACGCGCTCTACGCGGCCCAGGTGGCGAAGGAGCCGCTGCGGCCGTTCGAGTTCGAACTCGATTGGCACCAGAAGCCGGTGGTGGCGTGGGACGTCATGGTGGCGCCGGTCAACTCGTACTACTGGGCGCCGGCGATTGCGTGGTTCGGCGACAGCCCGGTGGCGTGGAAGGCGTGGTACCTGCCGGTGCAGTGGCTGTTCTGCCACAGCCTGCTGCGCCTGCTGGTGCTGTTCGTCGGGCGGCACGCGCGCGCCCTGCTCGTGGCCATCGCGTTGGGGCCGTCGGTGCTGCCCGGCGTCAACCTGATGCTCGAAGTGCCGATGCTCGCACCGGCTTTGACGAGCCTCGTGGTGCTGCTGCGCGCCATCGATCGGCGCCATCTCGGCATCGCGGCTTTCGCTGGCCTGCTGCTCGGCCTCGCCTTGCAGACGAAGTACTCGGCGATGGGCTTCCTGGCGCCGTGGGGCCTGTTCGCGGCCGTGCGCGGTGGTTGGCGGGAACTGGCCTGCGGCGTCGCCGTGGCGGCCGCGGTGGCCGGCTGTATCGAAGCACTCGTCGGTCTGTCGCACGGTGGCGGCTCGTACTTCCTGCGGCAGCTGGAACTGACGCAGTTGCGGGATTGGGGGCATCTGCTGCGCGGCATGTTCCTGCAGGTCGGCGGGCTCGGCATGCCGGTAGCGCTGCTGGCGGCGTTCGCGCTGGGGCTCGCGCCGTGGCTGCGGTGGGGGGCTCTCGGCGTCTACGGACTCGGCTACGCCAGCATCGTGTCGGCGCCCCGCTTCGGTGCCGTGGTCGGTGGCCGTTCCGTCGATTCGATCGCGCACGGTGGCATGGCGCTGCTGACGTGGGGCCTGCTCGGGTTGCTGTTCGCGCGCATCGGCGCGATCGCCTGGTCGCGCTGGCGAGCGGATCGCCTCGGCATGACGACCCGGACCGCCGGTCTGCTGCTGGTGTGGTTCGCTGCCGAGATGGCGGCATCGCTGCTGGTCTCGCCGTTCCCGGCGGCGCGGCGCTCGATGCTGGTGGTGCTGGTGTTCGCGATCGCCACCGCATGGCTGGCGGTGCGGCGGCGCGGTGGTGGCAGGGCGCTGCGCACCTTCGCGATCGCGTCGCTGGGGCTCGGCGTGCTCTACCAGGGCATCGACTGCCTGGACAGCAACGCGGTGGTGGCGGGCGCGCGAGGCACCATCGAGTACACGCGCGGTATCGATCCGGCGGCGCGCGTCTACTTCACCGGCGGCTGGGGCTTCGAGTACTACGCGCCGCGCTACGGCATGGCGCCGTTCTGCCGCGGGCGCACGCAGGTGCAGCGCGGCGACTTCGTCGCCGTCGGCAGCGTCGATGGCGACGAGGAGCCGTGGTTCGACTGGCGCGCGCCTGGCTGGTTGCAGAAGGTCGACCCGCAACCGCACGAGATCGCGATCGGCGACGGCGTACCGGTCTCGCTGTTGATGAACTACTACTCGGGCCGGCGCTCGCTCGATGCGCAGGTCGGCCCGCGGTTCGTGGTCCGGGTCTACCGCGCGCGCGAACCGTTCGGCGCGCAGGATCTGGCGCCCGTCGTCAATCCGTGGCGCGACCACTGAGGTGGGATGAGTGGGGCGGCCCGCTCATCCCAGGTTGCCGTCCGTCGCCGCATTCGCGGCCATGCTGCGCCGCCCCGCGGGCGGGGCAGCTCACAGGCCCAGCGTGATCTCGAGGCCGTTCGACGACAGCAGGTTCAGCGGCGTCGAGCCGGGCGTCAGCGTGGCGGCCTGCGCTTCCAGGATGAACCCCGCCAAGCTGGCGGTGGCCGGGATCGGCAGCAGGAACGGCGTCGGCGTGCCGGTCAGCGGGAACGACAGCAGGTTGTCGAGGGATGCATAGAGCTGGCAATCGGGCATGCCGATCGGGGTCAGGTCGACGCCGTTCGGGAAGGCCGTCTGGCCGAACACCATGATGCCGAACAGCGAGCCGGCGGTGATCTGGTCGACTTCCATCGTGAAGGTCGAGCCGAGTGCCGGACGCGACAGCGCTTGCGGCGTCAGCCGCAGTGGCGTGCCGCCGCTGCCGGTGAGGAAGGTGCCGGCGCTGAAGTCGATCGAGCCAGGGTCCGCGCTGGTGTTGCCCTGCGAGAAGCCGACGAGGCAGTCGTGCGTCAGGTTCGCCACGTTGCCCCACGACAGCCGGAAGCTGCCGTTGCTGCGCAACGTGATCTGGCAGGTGTTGGCGCCCTGGCCGGGGTACTCGGGCACGTTGACCCACGTGATGTGGGCTTCGGTGGTGCCGACGACATCGAAGAAGATGCCGCTGCCGGCCGCGGCGCCGGGCGGATACAGGTCCTGCCACAGCACCGCGATGCTGGCCGGATCGTTGACGAAGTCGAACGAGTTGCCGTTGCAGCAACGCGAATTGGGGTTGCCGCTCTGCAGCCAGATGAAGCCGTTGCTGGAGATGTCGATCGCGCTGGTGCTGCCGCCCGGATAGCTGAACGTGAACGGCAGGTTGAACGGGCCCTGCGAGTCGTCGTCGAAGAACGCCTGGAAGTTCGTGTAGCCGTTGAAGAAGCCGGCCAGGGGGGTCGCGACGTAACCGCCCGATCCGTTCGGCAGGAACTCGATCGCGGTGTTGGACAGGTCGATCAGCGACACCGAGTCGAACAACTCGTAGGTCGTCACCGGCTTCGGGCAGCCTTGGCCGAACGACGTCACCGACGCGAACGGGCAGTTGGCCTTCTGCGTCAGCACGTAGCCGCCGTTGCCGTTCGGCACGAAGGTCCAGGCGCTGGTCGTCAGGTCGAAGCCGAAGAACAGTTCTTCGAAGATCGTCGGGTTGGTGCCGCTGTCGTGCGGCGAAAAGGCCGTCTGCGAGATGTCGACGAAGTTGCCAGTGGCGCCGTTGCCCTGGCTGAGTCCCACCAGGGCGACGTGGCTGAAGTTCGTCGTGTTCGGGTCGTAGAAGACGATCGCCGAGCCATCGGCGAACAGCTGCAGCTGGAACGTCTGCGCGCCCTGCGCTGGGAACTCGGGCACGCCGGCCCAGGTGACCACGGCGCTGGCGGGCGTCGAGCCGATCGCCGGCTGCGTGTTGAACCACACGGCGCCGCCCGCACTCGGGTTGAGGTCCATCCACATCGGTGCGATGCGCGGCATCTGCGCCAGCAGTTTGGCATTGTCGCCATTGCAGCAACCCGAGTCGGCGTTGGTGCCGAGCCACACGAAGCCGTTGCTGCTGACGCTGATCGCGGTGACCGCGCCGCCGCCGGGGCCCGGGAACGTGAAGCCGAGCGGCAAGCCGACCGCGACGGAGTCGTCGGTCAGGTTCAGGTTCGTGCCGAGGGCCGGCTCGAAGCAGGGGGCGCTCACGGCACCTTGGGCGGTGACGGCAGCGGAGAGGGCAGCGAGGGTCGCTGCGAACGGAAGGAGTTTGCTCATGGTGGACCTGGCCGCGGTGAGGTGCGCGGCGCTGCAGACCATGGTCGGGAATCCCGGCACCGGTGCTACCAGGCTCTTGTGCTAGTCCTGTCGCAGGGCCACGTCGCCCAGTTGGCGGTGGCCCGAGCCCCTTCAGGCCGCCCTGGCGGCACGCCTCCCGACGCGTCGGTGCCAAGGAGGCCGGCCGCGCGCTCAGCCCAGTTCGCGCAGGCTCTGCTCGACGCCGGCCAGCTGCGCCTGCAGCGCGGCGAGGTTCTGGCGTTCCTTGTCGATGACGGCGGGCGGGGCCTTGGCGACGAAGCCGGCGTTGGCAAGCTTGCCCTCGATGCCGCCGATCTGGCCGCGCAGCTTGTCGGCTTCCTTCTGCAGCTTCGCCTGCTCCTTCGCCAGGTCGACGACGCCGAGCAGGAACGCCTTGCTGGCGCCCATCACGACGGTGGCGCTGTCCTTGGTGCGCTGCGCGTCGGTGCCGATCGTCACGTCGCCGAGGCCGCTCATGTGCGCGAGCAGCGTGGCGGTCGCGCGCAGCGTCGCGGCGGCGTCGCCGTCGGCGGCGAAGCGGGCGGCGATGCGGTCCTTCGGCGCCACCTGGTAGCGGGCGCGCGTCTCGCGGATCGCGACGCACCACTGCTGCATGCCGGCGATGTGCTGCTCGGTGGCCAGCGAGCGCCACGCGGCGTTGCCGGTCGGCCACTGCGCGTGCACGACCTGGTCGCTGGTCGGCAACGGCACGTCGATGCCGCGCACCGGCGCCAGCTCGCACAGCTTCTGCCACAGCGTCTCGGTCAGGAACGGCACGAACGGGTGCAGCAACCGCAGCGTCTGGTCGAGCACCGCGGCGAGCACTTGTTCGGCCGCCGCGCGCGACGCCGGCTCGGCACCTTCGCGGCAGCGCGGCTTGATCATCTCGAGGTACCAGTCGCACAGCTCGTTCCAGAAGAAGTCGCGCAGCCCGCCGATCGCCGCCGACGGGTTGTAGGCCAGCAGGTGCTGCTGCACCGTCGTGATCGCCGCCTGCAGCCGCGACAGGATCCAGCGGTCCTCGACCGCCAGCGTGCCGGCGTCGAGCGCGCGGAACGGCGTGCCGGTCAGGTTCAGGAACGCGAAGCGCGCGGCGTTGAACAGCTTGTTGCAGAAGTTGGCGCCGACCACGAAGCGTTCGCTGGTCGCCTTCGCCGCCGTGATGCCCTGCTTGCCGTACTGGCCGATCAGGTCCATCGGCTGCTTCGTCTCGGGATCGAGGAAGGTGCCGAGGTAGGGGCCGGGCTTCGCGGTCGCCAGGTCGACGAGGCGCTCGGGTTCGCCGGCCTTGCTGAACGGCGAGATCGCCGCCACCGGCAGGCGGATGTCCTGCGTGCCGGTCTGCAGTTCGCAGACGACGTAGCGCAGCGCGTCGGCGCCGTAGCGCGAGATGATGTCGAGCGGGTCGATGCCGTTGCCCTTCGACTTGCTCATGCGCTCGCCCTTGCCGTCGAGGATCGTCGCGTGCAGGAACACCGACGTGAACGGCACGTCGCCGAGGTTGTAGAGCCCGGCCATCACCATGCGCGCGACCCACAGCGTGATGATGTCGCGGCCGGTGACGAGGCAGCTGCCCGGGTAGTAGTACGACAGCGCGTCGGGGCGGCCGGGGCCGCTGCCGAGCGGCGTCTGCCCGGCGTCGACCTTGGCGGTGTCCGGGTGCGGCCAGCCGAGCGTGCTGTGCGGCCACAGCGCCGAGCTGAACCACGTATCGAGCACGTCGGGATCGAGCTGCAGGCCGACGCCTTGCAGCAGCATGCCGACCGACGCATCGGCGGCGGCTTCGCGGAAGCACACCTGCACTTCGACGGTGGCGGGGGCGTTGGGGCCCTTCAGGTGCGCGAACGCGTCCTTCGGGCTCAACCGCATGCCGTCCGGCAGCAGCACCCACGCCGCGACGTCGTCGCGCTGCAGCTGGCTGCCGAGCATCGGTTCCAGCATCAGCAGTTGCTGCGCCGGCATGTCGCCGCGCCACACCGGGATGCGATGGCCCCACCACAGCTGGCGGCTGATGCACCAGTCGCGCTTCTCGCCGAGCCATTGATCGAACATCTTGCGGTAGCGCTCCGGGTCCGGATGGAACGCGACCTGCGCGCGTGGCGTGCCGTCGGCGAACGGCGGCAGCGCGCCGGCCGATGCGTCGAGCGCCACCTGGGCGAGACCGCGCGCGCGGAACTCCTTCTGCGTGCCGCGGCCCATCACGACGCCGCCGTCGATGTCGGCCATGCGCACGAACCACTGCTTGCTGAGGTACGGCTCGACGATCGTCTTGCTGCGGTCGCTGTGGTCGATCTCGATCGTGCGGTCCTCGACCTTGTCGACGAGGCCGAGCGCCTGCAGGTCGGCCATGACCTGCTGCCGCGCCGCGAAGCGGTCGAGGCCCTTGTACTTGCCGCCGTGCTGGCTGATCGTGCCGTCGGGGTTCAGCACGTTGATCGCGCCGAGGTGCGGGTGGCGCTGCCACACCGCGTAGTCGTTGGGGTCGTGCGCCGGCGTGATCTTCACGCAGCCCGTGCCGAGCGACGGATCGGCCCACTCGTCGGCAACCAGCGGGATCACCCGGTCGACCATCGGCAGCTTCACCTTGCGGCCGGCCTTCGCCATCGCCGCGAGCGTCGCCAGCGTCGGCAGCAGGTCCTGCTCGCGCTGCAACAGGCGTTCGAGTTCGCGTTCGGCCTCGGCGGTGTCCTTGGCCGCCGCCTGCGCGACCTTGACGCGCTGGTCGACGATCGCCGCACGCAAAGCACCGGCGGGGTCCGGGTGCACGGCCACCGCGGTGTCGCCGAGCATCGTCTCGGGCCGCGTCGTCGCGACCACCACGTGGCTCGGTTCACCAGGGCCCGCGTCGACGATCGGGTAACGCAGGTAGTGGAACTTGCCCTGCACCGTCGCCTTGTAGAGCTCGTCGTCGGCGACCGCGGTCTGCAGCGCGCAGTCCCAGTTCACCAGTCGATTGCCGCGGAAGATCAGGCCGTCGCGGAACATCGCGAAGAACGTGTGCCGCACCGAGCGCGCGCAGACGTCGTCCATCGTGAAGCGGGCGCGGTCCCAGTCGCACGAGCAGCCCATCGCCTGCTGCTGCGTGACGATGCGCTGCTTGCTGGTGGCGGCCCATTCGTGGATGCGGCCGACCAGCGCCTCGCGGCCGATGTCGTGCCGCGTCTTGCCGTCGATCTCCTTCAGCCGCTTCTCGACGACCGCCTGCGTGGCGATGCCGGCGTGGTCGGTGCCGGCCTGCCACAGCGTGTTGTCGCCTTGCATGCGGTGCCAGCGCGTCAGCAGGTCCTGCATGACGTTGTCCATCGCGTGGCCCATGTGCAGCGCCCCGGTGACGTTGGGCAGCGGCATCATCACGACGTAGCGGTTCTGCCGTGCGTCGGGCGTGGCCGCGAAGGCCTTGCTGGTGAGCCAGCGTGCGGTCACGGCGGGCTCGAGGGTCTGCGGGTCGTACTTCTGCGGCAGTTCGGTGCTCATTGGCGGGCGAACAGTCTAGGAAGCCGCCCGCAGCGAGGCACGCACCGAGGTGCGACGCTCAGCGCGGCAGCGCCGCCAGCGCCTGCTGCAGCTTCTGCAGCGAGCCGACCGAGAAGCCGCGGTCGTGGAAGAACACGACCTTGCCGCCGGCGTCCAGCAGCAGCACGCGGCCCGGCAGGCCGTCGTCGTTGCCGGTGAATTGCGCGATCGCCGCCGCATCGCCGTAGACCGTGACGACGCCCGCCCAGTCCTCGGCGGGGATGCCGCGCCGCATGCCGCCGTCGATGGTGCCGGCGAGCAGCCGCGGGAACAGGCCCGGCAGCGTCGGCACCTCGTAGGTGCGCACGCGCCAGCCGACCTGGTCGAGCGCCAGCAGCCAGCGGTCGAGGTCGAACTGCGTCTCCTGTTCATAGCCGACCAGCAGCAGCAGCGGGGCGCCGGCGCCGGCGGCGGGCAGCGCCACCGCGGTGTCGGCCAGCGAGGTGCCGGCCACCGTCGGGAACAGTTCGCCGGTCGGATCGCGGCGGGGGTAGGTCGTGCTGCACGAAAGGAACGAGAATGGGATGGCCAACAGCAGCAGCCACAGCGTCGCGCGCACGGTTCTTCGCATGGCGGTTGGTTCGTGTTGCTGCCCGGTGCGGATGCGCCCGGGTGCTTGCGCTTTCGGTTCCGCCGCGAAACCATCGCCGGATGCGCGCACTCGCCATCGCCGCCCTGCTGCTCGGCTTCGTCGTTCCCGCTGCCGCGCTGGCGGTGCGCGAACAGGCGCTGGCGCAGAAGGCCGCGACCGGGCTGCGGTCGATCGAGAAGGCGTTCGCCATCACCCAACGGCATGCGCGCGCGCACGAGGTGTGGCAGGAGATCTGGCAGTGCTACGTCGAGGACGATGCCGAGGCTCGCGACAAGTGCGGCTTCGTCAAGGTCGGCGACATGTGGCGTCGCGACCTCAACAAGCTGGTGATGGACCAGGACGGCAAGGGCAAGGCCGACCAGAAGGTGCTGAAGAAGGCCGAACAGGAC
>CAMAUH010000162.1 GCA_945861365.1 Candidatus Kuenenia stuttgartensis | reverse complement strand
ACCGGTTGGTTCCGCTACAGCAATGCCGACGCCGAGGTCTTCGCGATGGCGAGTGAACTCGTGGCGTCGGGCGTCGACGGCAGCCGCATCTACGACAGCCTGTATCGCCGCAACCACCCCGACAGCGCCACGCTGCTGGCGGAGTCGCTGCAGCGGCATCGGCTGCGCCTGGGCGGACGGCTGGCGATCGCGTCGCTCGACAAGCAGTTGATGGAACGCGCGGCGCGCATCGACTTCGACACCGACGCGATCCTCGATCCGCTGCGCTCGCTCGAGGGCATCGAGGTGGTGGCGCTGTTGAAGGAGCGGTTCGACGGCACCGTCAAGGTCTCGCTGCGGTCCCGCGCCGATGTGGACGTGCAGGCGATCGTCGCCCAGTTCGGTGGTGGCGGTCACAAGAAGGCCGCCGGTGCCACGCTGAAGATCGGCCTGGCGGCGGCCGAGCTCGCCATCGAGCAGGCCGTGCAGCAGGCCCTGCTGCACACCGCGGCGCAGAACGGCAGTGGCAGGCCGCAGTGAGCACGTTCGCGCTGATCTCCGACCTGCACAGCAACCTCGAGGCGATGGAGGCGGTGCTGAACCGCATCAGCCAGCTCGGTGTGCAGGAGATCGTGTGCCTGGGTGACGTGGTCGGCTATGGCGCCGATCCGCTGAAGGTCACGCAGATGGTGATGCAGCGCTGCAAGTGGACGCTGCAGGGCAACCACGACTGGGGGTTGTTCCACGAACTCGACGACTTCAATCCGCTGGCGCGCGAGGCGCTGTTCTTCACGCGCGCGCAGCTGAAGCCGGCGTTCCTGCGGCCGGCGCGCAAGGCGGCGTGGGAGTTCCTGCGCAACCTGCCGGATCGCATGCAGGACCACGGCTTCGCGTTCTTCCACGGCTCGCCGCGCGATCCGGTGATGGAGTACGTGCTGAAGAGCGACGGCTTCCTCGAGCCGGACAAGATGCAGCAGTTGTTCGCGCTGCTCGACCGCCCGTGCTTCGTCGGCCACACGCACTGGCCGGGCGTGCACGGGCCGGACTACCGCTTCACGCAGGCGACCGACGAGCAGCGTGAGTTCAAGCTGCAGGGCCCGTGCATCGTCAACGTCGGCAGCGTCGGCCAGCCGCGCGACGGTGATCCGCGCGCGTCGTTCGCGGTCGTCAACGGCGATCGCGTCGAGATCCACCGGGTGCCGTACGACTTCCGTCGCACGCAGGCGAAGATCCTCGCCGCAGGCCTGCACCCGGCGCTGGCCGAACGGCTCGCGCGCGGCAAATGACCGCCGCCGCCGTCGTCGTCCTGTGCACGGCGCCGGCTGACGGCAGCGCCGACAAGCCGGGGGCGGCCGCGCTCGCGCGCCGCCTCGTCGAAGAGCGGCTGGCGGCCTGCGTCAACGTGCTGCCCGGCGTGCAGTCGTTCTTCCACTGGGAGGGCAAGGTCGACGTCGCCACCGAATCGCTGCTGGTGATCAAGACCACCCCGGCCCTGCTGCCAGCCCTGCACCAGCGGCTGCACGCGCTGCATCCGTACCAGGTGCCCGAAGTGCTCGAACTCGCCGTCGACGGCGGCTCGCCGCAGTACCTGCGCTGGCTTGCCGACGCGGTCGCGCCGGCGCGGCAGTGAGGGCCGATGCCGGCTGCCTCGATCGCGCCGCGGGAAGTCCACTACGGCCGCCTCGTGTTCGCCGCCCTGGTCGGCGTGCTGTGCTGGTGGCTGGGGCACGGCCTGCCGTTCCGCCCTGACGCGCAACCGCTCGCCGCGTGCCGCCTGCTCGGCGTCACCGGGTTCGTGACCGCGTGCTGGCTGCTCGCCGCGATGCCGATCGCGGCAGTGTCGCTGTTGCCGCTGGCGTTGCTGCCGCTGCTCGGCGTGGTGTCGACGGCCGAGCTGACCAAGGGCTATGGCGACCCGATCCTGTGGTTGTTCGGCGGCGGCTTCGTGCTGGCGCAGGCGGTCGAGCGCTGCGGCCTGCACCGCCGTCTCGCTCTGCGCATCGTCGGCGCGCTCGGGCCGTACCCGCGCCGCCTCGTGCTCGGCTTCTTCCTGGCCGCGACCTGCGTGTCGATGTGGATCAACAACACGGCGGTGGCGCTGCTGCTGCTGCCGATCGGCACCGTGCTGGTGCAGCGCACCGCGGCACTCGGCGAACTGTCGCCGCGGGCCATGGCGAACTTCGGTGCTGGCATCATGTGTGCGATCGCCTACGGCGCGTCGATCGGCGGCATCGGGTCGCCGATCGGCACCGCGCCGAACGCGATCTTCTTCGCCGCGCACGAGCCGCTGGTCGCCGCCGGTGCGCGGCCGGTGTCGTTCCTGCTGTGGGTGATCGCGTTCGCGCCGTTCGCAGTGCTGCTGGCGATCGCGTCGAGCGTCGCCATGACGCGCTTGGCACTGCCGCTGCCGGCGGCGCGGTTGGCCCAGGGCGACACGCTGCTCGCCGAAGCGCGCGCGCTGGGGCGCTGGAGCCAGGCCGAATTGCGCACCGCGGTCTTGTTCGGCTGTGCGGTGCTGCTGTGGATGACGCGCGGCGACCTGCAGCTCGGCAGCGGCGACGTGCTGCACGGCTGGGCGCACTGGCTGGTGCCGGCCGGGCAGCGCGACAGCTTCATCGCCGACGGCTCGGTCGCGGTGCTGGTCGCGATCGTCGCGTTCCTGGTGCCGGCGGGCACGCCCGATGGCCGGCGGCTCGCCGACTGGGAGACCGCGCGGCACATGCCGTTCGACCTGCTGCTGCTGCTCGGCGGCGGCATCGCGATGGCGAGCGCGTTCGGCCCGACCGGCATCTCGGCAGCGTTCGGCGAACTGCTGCGGCCGCTGATCGGCAGCGTGCACCCGGTGGTGCTGCTGCTGGTGCTCGTGCTCGGCATCACGCTGCTGTCGGAGATCGCCAGCAACACCGCCGTGGCGACGCTGCTGCTGCCGATCCTGCGCGACGGCGCGATCGCGGCGAAGATCGACCCGCTGGTGCTGATGCTGCCGGCGGTGATCGCCGCGTCGTTCGGCTTCATGCTGCCGATCGCGACGCCGCCGAACACGATCGTGTTCAGCTCGCGGCAGATCACCTTCGGCCAGATGGCGCGGGCCGGCGTCTGCGTCGACATCCTCGGTGCGCTGCTGCTGGTGCCGGTGCTGTGGTGGTGGGCGTTGCCGCTGCTCGGCGTCGATCCGGCACAGCTCGGCGGCGGAGGTGGCAAGTGAACGGGGCGTCGCGCTGGTGGTCGTGGTGTGCGCTGTGGTTGGCGACGTTTTTCGCGTTCGCCGTGGTCGCTCACGGCAACCTGGAGACCACCGATGCCGGCTTCACGATGCACGCCGCGCGCAACCTGTGGCGCCGCGGCGACAGCGGGCTGCTGCTGCCGCAGCAGGGCGGCGAGCTGGTCGGCGAGATCGCCGGGGCGCACTACATCCACACGGTGAAGTCCTCCGGCAAGGTCGGCGTGAACGGCGTCGCCTACACGTGGTTCCCGATGGGGCACGTGTGGCTGCTGGTGCCATTCGCGGCGGTCGGCGATGCACTCGCCGCGGCGCACCCCGAGGTCGATGCCGCGTTCCGCGAACGGGTCGCCAAGGGCGTCGACGACGCCGGCTTGATCGGCATCACCGAGTGGCGCGAAGGTTCGCCGACGCTCACGCAGGGCCTGATCGCGCTGCTGGTGCCGCCCTCATGTGCGGCGAGCACGCTGCTGTTGCTGCTGCTGCTCGCGCGCACGCTCGGCGCCGATCGCCGGACCGCCGCGATCACCGCACTGTCGATCTTGTTCGCGACGCAGGGCTTCGCGTTCGGTCGCGAGACGCTGTCGGATGGCCCCGGGCTCGTCTGCCTGCTCGGGTCGCTGCTCGCGGTGGTCGCCGTGCACCGAGGAGCGGGCTCCGCGCGCACGTCGTTGTTCGGCGGCCTCGTCGGTGGGGCAGCGGTGCTGCTGCGCTACCAGAACGCCGCGCTGATGGTCGCCATCGGCATCACGCTGCTGCTGGCATGCTGGCGCCAACGGCGCTGGCGTGTCCTCGCCGCGTTCACTCTCGGCGTGCTGCCGGGCGCCACGCTGCTGCTCGCCGTCGACTACGCCCGCTTCGGCGATCCGTTCGACACCGGCTACCCGAAGGTCGACGATTGGCTCGACCAGCCGCTGTGGCTCGGTGCCACCAAGATGCTGTTCGCGGCCGGCCGCGGCATCGCGTGGTTCTCGCCGCTGGTGTGGCTGGCGTTCCCGCTGGCGCTGCGCGCGCGCACCGGCGGTCCGTGGCGCTGGCTCGGCTGGGCGCTGTTCCTGTTCCCGTTCGGCTTCTTCGCGCTGGCGCGCGGCTGGCAGGGCGGCCAGTGCTGGGCGGCGCGCTATGCCACGCACGGGCTCGTCGCGTTGCTGGTGCTGACGCTGCCGCACAGCCAGCCGTGGCGGCGTTGGCCGAAGGCGTGGCTGCTGCTCGTGCTGCTCGGCCTGTTCGTCAACGTGACCAGCGTCGTGGCGCCGGTGCGCGGCGTGTTGCAGTTGGCGACGCAGGCGTATGGCGCGAGCGGCGGCACCGCCGCCGATCCGGCCGATCCGGTCAGCTGGCAGCCGCGCTACTCGCCGCTGTGGATGAACTGGCGCTACGCGTTCGCGTCGCGCGTCGGCGGCTTCGAGGACGAACTCGGCCAGCCGAGCCACGGCAGCGCGCACACGATCGAACCCCTGTTCGGTGTCACAGCACAGAGCCCCGCGCAGGGCCTGGCCCCGATCCGCTGGGAGGACCGCTGCGGCCGGCACCTGTGGTGGCGCTTCTGGGGCGATCTCCTCGGCGTGACCAGCTGGTCGCTACTGCTGCCGTGCGTGGCGCTCGCGCTGCTGGCGGCATGGTTCGCGCGCGGACTGCTGTGGCCACCGTCGGATTCCTCGACAGCGGCGTAAAGGCGGTGGCATCGAACGTTCGATAGCGGGGGCGAGGATCGCCCCGCATGAACGTGTTCGCGCTGCTCTGCTGTCTCGCCTGCCAGGACCCGGCGCCCGTTCCCGGCTCGATCCCACCGCCGCCGCGGGCGCTCGACGTGCTCGAGCTGAAGAACGGGGACGAACTGCAAGGGCACATCACCACCGAGATCGACGGCTACGTCGAGATCCAGCTCGAGGTCGGCGCCGTGGTCGGCATCAGCCGCGCGCAGATCGCGGCGATCCGTCGCGGGGCCGGTGGTGCACCCGCACCGACCGCCCCGTTGCCCAGCACCAACGAGTGGTTCGTGCTGCACGACGCGCAGGGCAGCGCCGTCGGCTGGCTGCACACGTCGTCGTCGCCGACCGCCGCCGGCGGGCTGTCGATCCACGAAGAGTACGAGTTCGTCGAAGGCCAGCGCCGCTACCAGGTGACGTCGCTCGCCACCGCCGATGCGCGCCTGCAGCCGGTCGGCTGCTACTTCCGCGAACGCATCAGCGAACCGATGCTCGCCAGCCTCGCGCTGTCGAACTTCGATACCTCGGGCCAACACGACCGCATCGCCGACGAGCGCATCGTCGAGGCGAAGTGTGAAGCCGGTCGTCTGCTGGTGCAGCGGCTCGACCGCAGCGGTCGCCGCGAACGCGAACTGCCGTGGACCGACGGCTCGTCGTTCCCGCTGCTGGCGCGCCTGCGCGCGCGCCACGATGGCCGGCCCACCGGCACGCTGTCGCTGTTCGATCCGGCGACCGAGGAGATGGTGCAGCGCAGCTACGACGGCAGCCGCCAACGGGCGGTCGTCGTCGATGGCAAGCGCGCGCGCGTCACCGAGGTCGCCGAGCACTCCGCCACCGGCAGCAACCGCGAGTGGGTCGATGCGACCGCGCGCACGGTGCGCCGCGAACTCGCTGGCCCGGCGTTGGTCGCGGTGCCGAGTTCGGCCGACAGCGCAGCGAAGGCGGTCGGCGCCGTGACGATCGCGAGTGCGATCGCCGCCGAAGCGGGCGGCACGTTCGGGCTGTGGGTGCCGAACCCGGCCTGGGTCGTGCGCGATGGTTCGCCGGCCGGCCAGATCGTGCTCGGCTGCGAGGCGCACGGCGCCAGCGTCGCGCTGACGCGGCTCGACCATCTCGAGACCGGGACCATGCTCGAAGTCGCCGTCGACGCGGTGGCGAAGTGGTTCCAGCTGTTGCATCCCGAACTCGAACCGGCCGGGCGCGAGCCCGTGCGCGTGCGCGATCGCGCCGGCATCCGCCTGTCCGCGCGCGGCCGCCGTTCCGGGGCTTCGTGGCGTGCTACGGTCGACGTGATCCCGCACCGCGGCCGCTTCCTGGCCCTGGTCTGCATTGCGCCCGAGGCCGCGTGGGACGAACTGGCCGCGGACTTCGCGTTCCTGCAGCGCTCGGTCGAACTCGAAGAGCAGGCCCTGGCGCCGAAGCTGCAGGGGCCGTTGGCGGAACGACCGGCGACCCCGCGGGCCAACGCGCCGGCGTCAACGCCAGCGACGACACCGTCACCGGCGAAGCCGCCCGCGCGCAAGGCGACGAACGACACCAGCGTGCGCATTCCCGGCGCGGTCTGAGCCGACACCTCAGCACATCGCCGGCGTCGTGAAGCCGCGCAGCGACGCGGCCTCCAGCACGTCGATGTCGGTCACCGCGGCGCGGTCGTCGAGGTCAGCGAGCGTGCGGGCGAGGCGCAGCAGGCGAACGCGGCCGCGCGCGCTCTGCTGGTGGCGCCGCAGCAGTTCGTCGACGGCCAGCAGCGCCGCGTCGTCGCAAGCGCAGGCGCGCACCAGGGCCGCGTCGGCGAGGCGGGCGTTGGTCACCGTGCTGCCGCGGCTGCTCTGGCGATGCTGTTGCCGCGCGTGCGCCAGCAGCACGCGTTCGCGCAGCGTCCGCGTCGAGCCGGCGGCGTCCTCCGGCGCGCGCAGTTCCTCCGGCAGCAAGGCCGGCACTTCGACCTGCAGGTCGAGGCGATCGAGCAGCGGGCCGGACAGGCGGCCGCGGTAGCGCGCGACCGCGGCCGGCGTGCACAAGCACGGCCGCTGGCGGTGGCCGCGGTAGCCGCACGGGCACGGGTTCATCGCCGCGACCAGCAGGAACTGCGCTGGCATCGTGACGGTCTGGCGCGCGCGGCCGACGGTGACGAGGCCATCTTCGAGCGGCTGGCGCAGCGCTTCGAGCGCGTCGCACCGGAACTCGGGCAGCTCATCGAGGAACAGCACGCCATGGTGCGCCAGCGTCACTTCCCCGGGCCGCACGTCGGCGCCGCCACCGAGCAGGCTGGCGGTGGAGCTGGTGTGGTGCGGCGCGCGCAGCGGCCGCCGTTCGCCGGGCAGCGACAGGCCGGCGGCGGCGTGCACCTGCAGCACCGCGAGCCGTTCGCTGCGACCGAGCGGCGGCAGGATGCCGGGCAGGCGGCGCAGCAGCGCACTCTTGCCGGTGCCGGGCGGGCCACTGAAGAGCAGGTTGTGGCCGCCGGCGGCGGCGACGGTCAGCGCCAGCTTCGGCGTGCGATGGCCGCGCAGGTCGGCGAGGTCCGGCACGGCGTCCGTCTGGGCGGGCGCGCTGCGCGTTGGCTGTGGCAAGGGTCGGCGGCCGGCCAGCCAGAAGATCGCGTCGGCCAGCGTCGATGCGCCGTGCAGAGCCAGCTCGTCGACGACGCTGCACAGTTCGGCATCGGCTGGGCTGCACAGCATCGCGGTGGCGCCCGCACGCTGGGCGGCGATCGCGACGCTGACCGCGCCGCGCGCCGGCAGCAGCTGGCCGCGCAGGCTGACTTCGCCGAACGCGAACAGGCCATCGGCGCGTTCGGGCGGGTAGAGCCCGGCCGCGCCGGCCAACGCCAGCGCCAGCGGCAGGTCGAAGCCGCTGCCGTGCTTCTTCAGCGCGGCGGGCGCGAAGTTGACGGTGGTGACGCCGCGCGGCGACGGCAGTTCGAGCGCGAAGAAGGCCTGCAGCACGCGGTGGTAGGCCTCGCGCACGCAGGTGTCGACGAGGCCGAGCAGCCGCGGCGTGCCGTCGCCGGCATGCCGCGTGGTCGCCTCGACCTGCACCGGGATCGCGTCGACGCCGAGCACCTGACCGCAGCCGATGGTGATGGTCGCAGTTTGCACGCCCTAGAGTGACACGAGGTCCTCAGCGGTGGCACGAATCCGTCGCGCGCGTTCACCAGTCGCGGGCGGCGGCGGCGGCGGCGCGTTCGGCGATCGCGGCAGCGAGCAGGCGCGCATCGGCGGCGAGCAGGTGCGGCAGGCGGGTCGGCGAGCCACCGGCGACGTGCACGGTCAGGTCGGCGAGGCCGAGCAGCTGCGCGAACGGGCTCTGCCGCACGACCACGGTCTGCACCTTCGTCATCGGCAGGAACGCGGCGTAGCGGCCGACCAGGCCGTGCTGCAGGAACAGGAAGTCGGTGCCGGCGGCGAAGGCGAGGTTGCGCCACGTCAGCACACCGAGAAGCGCTGCCACCGGCACTAGCAGCAGCGCCAGCCACGCGGTGGCTGGCGCCTGCACCGACAGCACGGCGGCGGCGACTGCGGCGAGCACGGCGCCCTGCAGCGTCGTGCGGGCGACCAGGCGGGCGCTGCCGCTGTGCCACGCGGGCCGTTCGTTCTCGATGCCGGGCAGCAGGGCCGGCAGCAGGTGGTTGGCGCGGTCGATGCGCGTCAGCGGCACCACGACGTCGAAGCCGCCGGCGGTGTCCTCGCCTTCG
>CAMAUH010000161.1 GCA_945861365.1 Candidatus Kuenenia stuttgartensis | reverse complement strand
AGCACTGGCTGCCGGCATTGATCGACGGCTCGGCGATCGGCTGCTTCGCGCTGACCGAACCCGACGCCGGCAGCGACGTGGCGTCCCTGCGCACGCACGCCGAGAAGCACGGCGACGGCTACCGCGTGCGCGGGCAGAAGCACTGGATCACCAACGGCGGTGTCGCCGACGTGATGATCCTGTTCGCGACGATCGATCCGGCCGCGGGCCGCCAGGGCATCACGGCGTTCCTGGTCGACACGCGACGCACGGGGTTCGACCGCACGCCGATGCCGGGCGTCGAACTCGGCCATCGCGGCAGCGACCACGCGGTGCTGACGTTCGACGACTTCCCGGTGCGCGCCGACGAGATGCTCGGCGGGCCGGGCAAGGGCTTCGGCGTGGCGATGGGCGGGCTCGCGGCCGGGCGGCTGTCGGTCGCCGCGGGTGCTGTCGGCATCCATCGCGCGGCGCTGGCGGCGAGCGTCTCGTTCACCGCGGGTCGGCAGCAGTTCGGGCAGCCGCTGGCGCAGTTCCAGATGGTGCAGGAACGGCTCGCCGACCAGCTGACGTCGCTGCACGCGAGCCGCGGGCTGGTGCAGCGCTGCGCGCGGCGGCGGGCGGCCGGCACCGAGACGCACGCGGATGTCGCGATGGCGAAGCTGTACGCGACGGAGGCGGCGGCGGTGGCGACGGAGCAGGCGGTGATGCTGCACGGCGCGCGCGGCTACAGCTCGGCGTTCCCGGTGGAACGGCTGTGGCGCGACATCCAGGCGCTGCGCATCTACGAGGGCACGTCGATGATCCAGAAGACGATCCTCGCGCGCATGCTGACCTCGGCGCCGTGAGGGAGGCGCGAGCGGTGGCGCCCGCGGATGTCCGGGCGGCTTCGGTGCCGTGCGGGGCCAGACGAGATCGGCGCGGCGCGGCATCATGGCGCGCCATGACTCCCTACATGGCCGTCGCCTCGTGCCTACCTCTGGTGTTGGCCGCCCCGCTCGTCGCGCAGGCCACCTGGGTGGTGAGCGGCGGCGGTGCTGCGCTGCAGAACGCGATCACGATCGCCGCGCCGGGCGATGTGCTGGATGTGCAGCCGGGCCTCTACGACCCGGTCGTGTGCAGCAAGGGACTGCGCATCGCGCTGCAATCAGGAGCCGAGATCTCCACCGTCAGCACCTCCGTGCCCGCACTGTCGGTCACCAATGTGCCGGCCGGCGAGACGTTCCAGGTCGATGGCGGCAGCGTGCGCGGCATCGTCGCCTCGCAATGCGCGGGCACGATCGTGGTCGATGGCGTCCGGGTGGAGCTGTACGCCGTGATGCCGTTCACGGCCTGCAGTGGCCCGATCGTCTTCGATGGCGCCAGCTACCCATCCGTCCCGTTCGTTTCCGGCCATGTGCAGTTCAACAACTGCCCGCAGGTGACGTTCCGCAACAGCGCTGCGCCGCAGTTGACGATCACCGGGTCGCGCGTCGCGCTGCAGAACTGCACGGTGCGCCCCTGGGGTTTCAGTGCCCCGGGCATCCAGCTCGTGTCGGGTGGCCTGACCATCGCCGGCGGCTACACGACGGGATCGGCAGCGGTGTTCTTCTCGATCGCGCGACCGGCGATCCGCATCGATGCTGGCGAACTGGTGCTGACGGGAGGCGCCACGATCGAAGCGCTGCAGTATCCGGGGTCGTGGACGGCGGTCGGCATCGAAGCGAACGGTGGCACGATCCGCCGTGACCCGAGCGTCTCCGTGCTCGGCACGCCGCCGATCGCGGGCCCCGCGACCGTGTTCACCGTGCCGATCCCGAGTCTCGCAGTCACGCACACCGCGAACACGATGAACGTGACCACGCGCGGCCAGGCTGGCGATGTGCTGGTGACGTTCGCGGGCCTGATGGCGCCGCCGTTCCCCACGCCGTGGGGCGATGCGTGGTTGTCGCCGGGCGACCCGATCCTCGACATCACACTGCTGCCGGCGAGTGGCACGGGCGGGTTCAGCCGCGCATTCACCACGGTGCCGCCGTTCGTGCTGCTGACGCTGCAGTCGGTCGCGATCTCGCCAGCCGGTGCGCTGCAGGTCGGTGCGCCGACGCGGTTCGCCTGGAACTGATTCCGCCTGCGCGTCAGTGCGCGATGGTCCAGCCGCCGCCGTCGATGCCCTCGCCACCAGCCGCGACCTTGGCGTCGAGCTTGCCGCTGCTGCCCTTCTCGAAGGCGGCAGTCGGCAGCGGCGGCTTCTGCGTTCCGACATAGCGCGGTTCTTCGCCGGTGGTCGCCATCACTTCGCCGTGCTGGTTGATGAAGAAGGAACGCAGCCCGCTCTTCTCGTCCGCAGGCCACGCGTACGCGCACCACATGGCCTTGGCGTGCCGCGGATCGACGTGGACACCGGCTGCACCGCCGGTGTCGGCTTCCGCGACCGCGCAGCCGTCAGCGTCGGGCAGGAACATCTGGAACAGGTAGCCACTGCGTTCGATCCGACTGCCTTGCACCTTGCTGAACGCCTGGCTCAGCACCGGTGGACTCATCCTCGAGTCGCCGACACCGCCCTTCGCGTCGTTGCGCACCGGGTGTTTGCCGCTGAGTTCGCCGAAGAAGCCGTACTCGCCCGCTCCGTCGCGGTCGCCGTCGACGACGCCGCACGCCTGGCACTGGGCCTGCGCCGAGCCGATGTTCTTCAGCGTCGAGATCGCGGCCGACTCGTTGGTGAGCGCTCTCGTGGCGACCAGCGCCCGCTGCGGGACCACGACACGCAGGTCGTTCCCCTCCTGCGTGATCCGGCATCGCGCAGTGAGCACGGCATCGCTGCCGCATTGCAGCCACAGGTTGTTGTTCGGATGGAGCGGCCCGCGCAGTTGCGCTGTGCCTTTGGCATCGGTCGAGGCGAACGCGACTGGCATCGGCGTCGTCATCGTCGCTGCAGAGCGCGAATGGAAGCCGGTCCCGATCGGCCCCATCAGCACCTGCGCACCGGCGCGCGGTTGGCCCGACTCGTCGACGACCGTGATGGTCGCCGTGGTCGCCATCTGGTCGAGCCACAGCCACAGGTGGCCGGTCTGGCTGGTGCCCGGCTGTCGCAGCACATCCGCAAACGTGCCGTTCGAACCCCGCGCGGTGAACACATCGGGAGTCAGTGGCGCGGCATCGCCGGTCGGCTCGCAGACCATGGTCGTGCCATCGCTGTGCAGCAGGATGCCGACGCGGTGTGGGCCGCTCACGTCCTTGGGCCAGGCAGCGATGCAGAACGCGCGACCCGCCGGCAGCTCCTTGTGCAGGCCGATGTCACCCGCTGCATCGGCAGAGAAGACGCCGCAGCAGGCGCTGCCCGTGTCCCACGTGGAGCCGAGCAGGCCACTGTCCTTGCCGGGGATGCGCGCCTGGTCGAGCAAGGTCTGGCGGTGCCGCAGCAGCGTGGCGAGCAGTTCCGCATCCTGCTTCGGCCATGGCGCAGGCGCAGCTTTGGCAGCCGGCGGCGCGAGTTTCACTTCCCCGCCCGGTGCCGGCTGTTGCGCCAACAGGGTTGCCATGCCGAACAGCGCCGCTGCGATCCCGGTGCGCACCTTCATGGAAGCGCTATCGGAGCGAATGTTGCCGCGACTTGCACCGACGACGTTGTCGGGTGCTCGATGCGCGGCAGATCACTCGCGGAACGCGACCAGGTTCGGCGTGCGATCGAGGATCGACGCGTACTGCTGCAAGCTGCCGTGCGCACCCTGCGGATCGAGCTGGCGGTAGCGCTCGAACTTCCGCACCCGATCCTCCTCGCGCGCCCAGCCGAGGTGCTTCAGCCGCAGATCGCTCGTCGCAGCGCGCAGGCGCCCGACCGCCAGTGGCCAGCGCCCACAATGCTGCGCCGTCGTGCGGAACTCGTCGTTCAGCGTCGGCAGCACGCGCACCAGGAACTGCCGGAACGTGCGGTGCGCGCACCACAGCGCGTCGTCGCGGTAGTGGCTCGCGTCCCAGAAGTCGTAGAGCCGGAACGCGATCGCGTCGTAGGCATCCTGGTCGACCAGCGCGCGGATCTCGCGCGCCATGCGCGTCTCGAACACCTCGTCGGCGTCGAGGCACAGCACCCAATCCGGACGCAGCGAGCGCGCCAGTTCCCACTGCAGGCGCCGCAGCTTGTGCTCGTCGTGGAACTGCGACGTGCCGAGGCGGACGATCGTGTGCGGCACGTGCTGCAGCAGGCGTTCGCAGACGGCGACGGTGTCGTCGGTGCTGCCGTCGTCGACGATCAGCACCTCGTCGACGTAGCGCGCGGCGTCGGTCAGCACGGTCGCCAGATGGCGTTCGGCCTCGTTCTTGACCAGCATCGACAGCAGCACGCGGTTGCCGTGCGTCTTGCGCACGATCGGCACCGGCTGCGCTTCGGCGAGGCGCTGGAACTGCAGGTCGACGATGCGCATCGCGCCGTCGGGGCCGTCGTCGCGCAGTGTCGCCAGGGCACCGAAGTCGTCGCGGAACGGCACGCCGTCGCGCGAGCCCTCGCGCACCAGTGCTGCGCCGATGTGCATGCCGCCATCGTCGAGGTCCTTCTGCGTGGTCCACACGACGTGCGTGCGGGTCACCTCGCGGGTGCGCTGCGCCAGCGCCGTGCGGTCCGCGGCCGACGCCATCAGGCCGGTGCGCAGCGATGCGCCGAAGTGCTCTAGGCCTTCATCGCCGCGCATGGTCGCGAAGTGCGTGTTGCCGAATGCGGTCATCGCGGCACGGAACGTCTGCAGTGCGGCGACGCGGCGGCCCTGCGTGCGTTCGTTGGCCCAGAACGTCTCGACCTTCGGCAGTTCACTCGGGCGGTAGACGTGCAGCGGCGGGTAGTGCGTGTCCGCGTGCAGGCGCAGGCCGTGCACGGCAGCGCGCAGGCAGAAGTGGCGATCCTCGCCCCACAGGCCGCAGTTGCCGATCGCTTCGAAGGTGACGCCAGCCTGCAGCGTGCGGCGGCTGATCAGCGTGCAGGCGCCGAGGCCACCGACCTCGTGCAGGCCCGGGCGCAGCAGCTTCATGAAGAACTCCTGCTTGCGGCGATCGATCTCCTCCTGCGGCAGGCTCTCGTCGCGGCGCTGCTCGTGCATCGTGTACTGGTCGCGCAGCCACACCTGCGGGCGATCGGGCATGCCTGGATGCCAGCGGGTCCAGAACACCTCCGACACGATGTCGACGCCCTGCGCGACCAGGTGCTGCAGCGTGTGCGGATGCAGCACGAGATCGCTGTCGATCAGGAACACGCCGTCGTGACCGTTCGCCAGTGCGTGGCGCAGGATGCGGTCCTTGAAGCGCGCGACCTTCCAGAACAGCTCCTCGGTCCAGACGTGGCCGTACTCGCTCTTCTCGTAGTGGTCGTCCTGGTCTTCGGCCGGCAGCAGCGTGGTGCGTTCGTGCTGGGCGAAGTCGCGTAGAAGGTCGCTGCTCGCGGGTTCGACGTTGTCGTCGACGAACACGAAGTCGACGTCGAGGCCATCGCGGTGCAGTTCGCGCAGCGAACGCAGGAACTCGGTCAGGATCGCGGCTTCCTGCCGAACCGGGGCGCCGATGAGGATCTTGTGCATGCCGACTCGCCCGATGGCATCGGCACTCCGGCGTCCCTGGCTTCAGTGGCAACGCGAGTGGTAGCTAGGCGAGCGCAAGGTGTGCGTCCGTTCTGGTCGCGTGGCCATGCAGCTCGTCGATCGCTCCTGCATGCGATGGCGGCAGCTGCTGGTTGCGGCGGTGTCACGACCGATCGTGCGCAGTCGCGCAAGCGGTTACCCTGACGGAGCGATGGGGTACTCAACGCATCCCTTCCCAGGCGTGCGATGCGCGCCACAGTCCGGAGACGAGCATGAAACCCTCATGTATGTCGGTAGCCGCAGCGCTCGTGTTGTCGGCCGCTGCCTCGGCGACGGCCCAGCAGTTCGACTTGCGGATGCGCACTCCCGCGCGCCCTGGCTTGCTGGCGCGTGATGGCGGTATTGCGCTCGACGTCGATCAGTCGGGCAGCGTCGACTTGCTGCAGAAGGGCGGCTCGGTGTTGATGGCCGATGGCAACCTGGGCTTCCTCTGGTCGCCGCCCGGAGCCCGGATCGCGACCGTCGGCGGTATCCCGAACTTCTTCGAGTTGGCGGGCGACGTCGACGGCAATGGCATCGTCGACCTGATCAGCTTGGGGGTCGATTTCGCGACCCTGACCACCAACGTGCTGGTCACCTTCGGCAGTGCCGGGGGCTATTGGGGACAGCGGGTTCCGGCGGGTGCGATGAGTGGATGGGACACGTCGTTGCTGTTGCGCGACTTCGATGGTGATGCCGTCCCGGATCTGCTGTTGCGGCGCCTCTATCCGACCGCCGGACTCGGGCTGTTGCGCAACCAAGGCAATGGCACGTTCGTCGATGTCACGACGAGCAGCCTGCCGGCCATTCCGTTGGATGGGGTCGTCGCGATGGCCGACGCGACCGGGGACGGTGCACCGGACCTGTTCGTGCGATCGAACGGTTTGCTGACGCTGCTGTTCCATGTCGGTGCCGGCGTGTTCGTTCCCGTGCCGAGCGGCTTGCCCGCGGTGTCCGCGCTGCAGGGGCTCTACTGCGCCGATGCCGATGCCGATGGCGACCAGGACCTGTTGGTGGCGACTACCGTCGGCGCACCGCTGCAGTTGTGGCTGGGTACCGGCAGCGGCACGTTCGTGGCGTCGACGATGACGCTGCCGGCAGCGGGAACGGGGCACGCGTTCGCGGACCTGGACAACGACCAGCGCGCCGAACTGTTGGTGATCCGCGCATCCCCGCTTGGTCAGCAGCTGCAGGCCCTGCGCAATGCCGGAACGCAGTTCCTGCTGGCATCCGCGGCGCTCGTGGACACTGCCATGGATCTCGGGGAACCCGTGCTGGCCGACATCGAATCGGACGGCGACCGTGATGTCGTCCTCGGTGGCTCGCTCGTCTTCCTGAATGGCGGCAGCCTGCAGTTCGCCGCCCTGCAGCGGTATCCGTTGGCGGAGGTGGCGATCGAGGACGCGGTGGCTGCCGGGGACGTCGACGGTGACGAAGCCGTGGATCTCGTGATCGGCGACACGCTGCACCTCAACGACGGTGATGGGTACTTCACGAACCTCGGCGTCACGTTGCCGGTCGGCGCGCGTGGACGTGCGCTGGCCGATCTCGACAACGATGGCGACCTCGATCTCGTATGGACCCGAGCGACCCAGACGGTGCTCGACTGCGGCGTCATGGTGAACCAGAACGGTGCGCTCGTCGCATCGACTGCGCTCGGGACGTGGCTGCGCGGCCGAGTCGAGGCGGTCGACTTCGACAACGATGGCTTGCTCGACCTGATCTCCGAAGGCGGACTCGCGCTGCGCAATCTCGGCGGCCTTTCGTTCTCACCGGCAGCATCGCTCGCGTTCCCCGAGCGGTTCTTGACGCTCGGCGACTTCGACGCCGACGGGGCGATGGACATCGTCACCGCGCAACCAGCGGGGTGGACTGTCTGGCGGAACGTCGGCAACTTCGTGTTCTCGTCGACCGGGGGGCCGCAGCCGGGCAGCGTGGTTGCCGCCGTCGTCGGCCACTTCGACAACGACGGCCGGCTCGACCTCGCGACTTCCTACCCGGCAGCGATCGGCGGCGCTTCGATGCGCGCGCTGAGGGTGTGGACCCAGTCGGCTACTGGTTGGGTGGCCGGTCCGGTCCTGCCCGATGGGCCGATGGCGAACTCGGCTTCGCCGCTCGGCTTGGCGGCGGCGGATTTCGACGAAGACGGCGACCTCGATCTGGTCGCCCAGGGCCTCTGGCTGAACAGCGGCGGACTGTTCACCAGTGTCAGCGGTGGCGTGCTCTACTCGACTCCGCTGACGGTCGCGGATCTCGATGGCGATCGCGACCTGGACATCGTGCGTGCAGCCGAGCTGGGTACGGCGGAACCGCGCCGTTGCAGCGTGTTCGTCAACCGGTTGAGGGATCTCGACGCCGATCGCCTGCCGACGCTCGGCTACACGCACACGATCACGGTGGCGTCGCGTGCGGGAAGCGGGATCGGTGGCGATGTCGTCGTGGCGGCCGTGGCCGCGACCCGGATCCCCGCCACCTCGGTGCCCGGGCTCGGGCTGTTGCATGTCGATCCACAGTCGATCGGGGCTTCGTTGCTCGGCATCACCGGCCAGGACGGGCTCTGCTCGTTCGCCGTTCCGTTGCCGCTGCAGCCATCGCTCGCCGGCCTGGAGATCTATTGGCAAGGTGCGGTGATCGCCGGCAGCAGCTTGCGGTTGACGAGCCTGCTGATCGATCGGCTGTTGCCGTGAGCAGCGTCGGCCGTCGGCGGTAGGGGCGTCGACGCTACCGACGGTCGACGATCCGGCTGGCGCTGGCTGCCATGCGCGAACCCGCAGCCGATCGCCGGTCCGCCGCCACCCCATCCTGGACCAGCATCACGACGTGGATGCTCTGCCGTGTAGCGGACACGTCGCCGCCGGACTCGACGCGCGTCACCGGCTCACTGTCGAGCGCGCCGCTCTTGCGCAGCCGGACCGTTCCATCCGGTTGCGCGGCGCCGCCGAGCACGTCGCGCACCGCCGCCAGCGTGTCCGCGCGCACACCCGGCACGTCGTCGCGCACGATGCGCGAGAACACGTTCGCCAGCGCACGCGCAGTCGCCGTGTTGTCGCCGTGCTCCACGCGGTCGGCGAGCATGTAGC
>CAMAUH010000160.1 GCA_945861365.1 Candidatus Kuenenia stuttgartensis | reverse complement strand
CGGCCGCGCTGATCACCCCGAACAGCCTGCCGAACGGCCAGAACGCGTTCGGTCTGACGACCAGCAACGGCGTCGCCAGCCGCATCGACGTGCAGTGATGCACGACTGACGCGGCCTGCGCCGGGTCAGCACGCGAGCCCGTCGCTCCCAAGGGAGCGGCGGGCTCGCTGTGTTCGTGGGCCACACCTTCGCGGAACCGCGCGCGCGACTGACGCCACCGGGGACCGCGGTTACCGTTGCGGAATGCACAGCGACACCCGACCGAGTCGTCGTTCGTTCCTGGCGGCCTCCGCACTCGGTGCCGCCAGCTTGTCGCTGGGTGCCACGCCAGCCCGGGGCCAGGAACCCGCGGCCGCCGGCAGCCCGCTCCAGCCCGCCACGCGGGCACCGGTGCGCCTCGCCGTGGTCGGCGTGCGCAGCCGCGGCTTCGAACACGTGAACGCCTTCGCGCGCGTGCCCGGCTGCCGCATCGTCGCGCTGTGCGATGTCGACGACGACATCCTGCAGCAGCGCGCCGCCGAGTGCCGCAAGGGCGGTGGCTCGCGCGCGCCGTTCGAAGTCGCGACCTACCGCGATCCGCGCGCGCTGTTCGCCAGCGCCGACGTCGACGCCGTGGCGATCGCCACGCCGAACCACACGCACGCGATGCTCGCCGCTTGGGCGCTGACCGCGGGCAAGCACGTCTACGTCGAGAAGCCCGTCTCGCACGTCGTCGACGAAGGCCAGCGCCTCGTCGAGCTGGCCGCGCGCAGCGGCAAGGTGTGCGCGACGGGCACGCAAGCGCGTTCGTCGCGCGCCGTGCAGGCCGCGATGCAGTTCGTGCACGGCGGCGGGCTCGGCAAGGTCACCTGCTCGCGCGGCCTCTGCTACAAGCCGCGGCGCCCGATCGGCCGCGTGGCCGGGCCGCAGTTCGCGCCGGCCAGCGTCGACTACGACCGCTGGCTCGGCCCCGTCGCCTACCGGCCGCTGCGCCGCGCCAACCTGCACTACGACTGGCACTGGGACCTGCACACCGGCAACGGCGACCTCGGCAACCAGGGCATCCACCAGATGGACCTCGCGCGCTGGGCACTCGGCTGGAACGCGCTGCCCGATCGTGTGCTGTCGATCGGCGGCCGGCTCGGCTACGCCGACGACGGCGATTCGCCCAACACGCAGGTGGTGTGGTTCGACTGCGGCGGCATCCCGCTGCTGTTCGAGGTCCGTGGGCTGCCGAAGGGCAAGGCCGAACAGGCCGGCAAGTGGCAGATGGACCGCTACGACGGCATCGACATCGGCAACGTCATCCACGGGGAACGCGGCACCGTGCGCATCGGCGCCAACTACGACCGCGCCGCGTTCTTCGACGTCGACGGCAAGCAGCAGCAGGAATGGAAGGGCGGCGGCGACCACTTCGCCAACTTCGTCGAAGCGGTGGCCGCCAACGATCCGCAGCGCCTCGCCGCACCGATCGTCGACGGCCATCGCAGCTCGGCGTTCTGCCACTACGGGATCGTGTCGCACCGGCTCGGCGCCATGCAGTCGCCCGATGGTGTCGCGGTGGCGACCAAGGACCTGCCGCCGCTCGCCGAGGCGTGGCAACGCATGCGCGACCACCTGCTCGCGAACGGCGTCGATCTGTCCGCGACACCGGTGACCGTCGGCCGCGCACTGGCGATCGACAAGGCCAGCGGCGACGTCGCCGGCGATGCCGAGGCCAGCGCGCTGTGCCATCGCGTTAGCCGCGAGCCCTACACCTTCTGACGCGGACCGCACGCATGCCCTCGCGAACGACCACGCGCCGCAGCTTCCTGTCGCACACCGCTGCAGCGCTCGTCGCCGGCCCAGCCGCCTTCGCCGCGCAACTGCGCCGCAGCGCGCCGCCCGCCGCGAGACTGCGCTACGGCATGGTCACCTACCTGTGGGGCAAGGACGTGCCGCTGCCGGAACTGCTCGCCGCCTGCGCCACCGCCGGACTCGAAGGCCTCGAGCTGCGCACGCAGCACGCACATGGCGTCGAGCCATCGCTGGACGCCGCGGCACGCCGCGCGCTGCGCGAGCGCTTCGCCGCGCAGCCGGTCCTGCTGCTCGGCCTCGGCAGCGACGAACGCTTCGACTCGCCCGATGCCGGCAAGCTCGCCGCCGCCAAGGCCGCGACGCGCGCGTTCCTGCAGTTGTCGGCGGATCTCGGCGGCAGCGGCGTCAAGGTGAAGCCCGACAGCTTCCACAAGGACGTGCCGCGCGAACGCACCATCGACCAGATCGGCGCCGCACTGGCCGAGCTGGCGCCGTTTGCCGCCGACCTCGGCCAGGAGCTGCGGCTCGAGGTGCACGGCACCTGCGCCGATCCGCGCGTGATCGCCGCGATCGTCGCGCGCGCCGACCATCGCGCCGTGCGCGTCTGCTGGAACAGCAACCCGCAGGACCTGCGCGGGCCCGGCCTCGCGGCCCACTTCGCGCTGCTGCGGCCGCACTTCGGTCGCACGATGCACGTGCCGGTCACCGACAACGTCGACTACCCGCTGCGCGACCTCGTCGCCCTCGCCCACCGCTCCGACTACGACGGCTGCCTGCTGCTCGAGACGCACGACGCGGCGCCGGTACCGCTGGCGCCGGCGTTGGCGCGCCAGCGCGAACGCTTCGTCGCGATGCGCGATGCCGCTGCCGCACCGCCGACGCCGCCGCGCGTGCGCACCGTCACGATCGCGCCGCGCGCCGACGATCCGTCACTGCTCGACGTGAAGGCCGGCGACGCGCCGTTCGCGACCGTGCGCCTTGGCGCAGCCGAACGCACACCCGCCGTGCACCCGCTGTTCGCACCGGGCGGCGGGCTCGTCGTGCGCGGCTTCCCGTACGCGCCGGGGCCGCGCGATGCGACCGACCATCCGCACCATCGCGGCCTGTGGTTCTGCCACGGTGACGTCGGCGGCCACGACTTCTGGCACGACGAGCGCTGCCGCATCGAAGTGCGCGAGCACTCGATCGACGGCGCCTCGCTGCACTTCACCGCCGAATGGCGCGCCGCCGGAGCCCTGCTAGTGACCGAGCGGCGCACGATGACGTTCCACGCGACCGACAGCGAACACCGCATCGACACGGCGATCGAGTTGGTGCCGCACGGCGCACGCCTGCGCTTCGGTGACACCAAGGAAGGCGCGTTCGCGTTGCGGCTGGCGCCGACGCTGACCATCGAGGGCAAGCACGGCCGCGGTCGGCTCGCCAACGCCGAGGGCCTGCTCGACGGCGACTGCTGGGGCAAACGCTCGGCCAGCGTGCTCGCCGAAGGCCCGCTCGACGGCCGGCTCGTGCGCGTGACGATGCTCGACGACCGCGACAACCCGTGGCATCCGACCTGGTGGCACGCGCGGCCGTACGGGCTGCTGGCGATGAATCCGTTCGGCCAGCGCGCGTTCGAGGGCCCGCAGGCGCCGAGCGGCGAACGGGAACTGACGCCGGCAGCGCCGCTGCGCTTTCGCGTCCGCGTCGTGATCGAAGGATGATGCAGGCGGTGCCGCCGCCGTAGGCTGCCCACGTGCACCTCGCCATCGCCTCGCTGCTGCTCGCGAACCTCCTGCCGCAAGGCGGCAACGACCCCGAGCAGACGCCGGCCGGGCGCACCGTGTACCTCGGTCGCGAGATCGCGCACACGATGCACTGGACCGGCGCGCCGTGGCTGTTGCGCGCGACGCGCGAGGACGAGGAGAACGGCGCGCTGCTGCGCGAATGGCTCGCCGTGCAGCCGGGGCAGAGTGTCTGCGATCTCGGCTGCGGCAACGGCTACCACACGCTGCCGCTGGCAGCGAGCGTCGGCGCGAAGGGCAAGGTCTACGCGGTCGACCTGCAGCCGCAGATGCTGCAGCTGCTGGCCAAGCGCGCGACGCAGCAGCAACTCGGCAACCTCGAGCCGATCGAAGCGACCGTCGACGATCCCAAGCTGCCGCCGGCGTCGTGCGACCTCGTGCTGCTGGTCGACGTCTACCACGAGCTGTCGCATCCGGTGCGCGTGATGGGCCACGTGCGCAACGCGCTGCGGCCCGGCGGCCGCGTCGTGCTGGTCGAGTTCCGCGCCGAAGATCCCGCGGTGCCGATCAAGCCCGAACACACGATGAGCAAGGCGCAGGTCGTGCGTGAGATGGCCGAACACGGCTTCGCGCTGGCGGCGCAGTTCGACGGCCTGCCATGGCAGCACGCGATGGCGTTCACAGAGGCCCCGCCCGAGGCGCGCCTCGCGCCGCGCCAGCTGGTGCGCGCGTTCGTCGCCGCGGCGGCCGTTGGTGACGAACGCGTGCTGGTGCCGTTCACCAGCGCCACCGTCGATGTGCGCCAACTGGCGGATCCGCGGCACGTCGAACTGCGCGCTGGCCCCGCGGGCCGGGTGCTGGCGACGCTCGCCACCGATGCAGCGCCGTCCCCAGACGTCCGCGACGAGATCGTGCTCGAACGCGATGAAGCCAGCCGCTGGTCCGTCGTGGCACTGCGCGCCCGCACCCCGACGCGCGGCTTCTTCGCGATGCACACCGGCACCGGCGGCGGCGCGCTCGACGCGCAGGCCGAGCTCGTGCACGAACTCGGCTTCGCGGGCCTCGCGTGGGACCTCGACCAGCTGGCGGCCGCGCGGCACGCATGCGAGCAGCGCGGCGGTGACCTGGTGTCCGCCTATGCCGTGCTCGACCTCGGCGACGGCCTCGAGCAACGGCTGGTGCCGCTGCGCGAAGCACTGCGCGACCTCGAAGGCGGCCCGGGCATGCTGTGGCTCGCACTGCGGCAGCCCGGCGTGGCAGCGCGCGATGCGAAGGGCGATGCGGCGGCGATCGCCGCGCTGCAGTCGCTGCTGCGCGACGCGGACGCCACCGGCGTCGAGATCGCGCTGTATCCGCACCACGGCTTCTGGCTCGAGACGACGGCGCACGCGCAGCAGCTGTGCGAACGCGTGCAGCACCCGCGGCTCGGCCTGTGCTTCAACCTGTGCCACTTCCTGCGCACGCGCGAAGCGGACGGCGATGCCACAGCGGCGCTGCGGAGCTGCCGGTCGCATCTGTTCGCGGTGACGCTGCACGGGGCCGACCGGCAGGGCCGCGACTGGCGCACGCTGATCCGCCCGCTCGGCGAAGGCGACTTCGACGTCGGCGCGCTGCTGGCCACGCTCGACGCGATCGGCTTTGCCGGCCCGGTCGGCCTGCAGGGCTTCGGCATCGACCGCCCCGCGCGCGAACACCTGACGGCATCGATGGCCGCGTGGCGCCGCTTGCAGGCGACGCGCGCCGCCAGGAAGTAGCACGCCCCACCGCCTGGCCGGCTGCCCACTCGCGACAGAACCTGGACGAACGGACCGGAGGTGGCCCCGCGGTCGCATCCATATGCTGCGCCGCGCCGGCAGACCGTCGGCAGCGCACCGGCGCATTCCGGACGAGGATGACACGATGAGATTCCGATCCGCACTCGCGCTGCTGGCGCTGGCTGTGGTCGTTCCGTCACAAGCCGGGTCGACGCAGGCCGCCACCGCTGCCGCCGAGTACGACAAGCTGGTCGCCGAGTGGAAGGCCGAGACGAAGGCCAGCCGCGAAGCCGCCAAGGCAGTGCAGGAGTCGCCTGAGTACAAGGCGGCCCGCGAAGCGAAGGACAACAAGACGGCCAGCGAGTTGATGGGCAAGGTGAAGCGCCCCGACCAGAAGGCCTACGGCGAGCGAGCGATCAAGCTCGCGGACCAGTTCGGTGACGACGGCATGCGATTCCTCGCCTACGCCGCCGGCAACTTCGCCGACAAGGACGTGGTGAAGGGCATCGCCGAACGCGTCTCCAACCGCTACCTCGCCAGCCCCGGGCTCGCCGAGCTGCTGGAGAAGCCGATGGGCATGTTCAACGGCCTCGGTGCGGAAGGCGCCGACGAGCTGCTCGCCAAGATCGTCGGTGCGACCAAGCACGACACCGTGAAGTCGTGGGCGCTCTACTGGCAGAGCGTGCAGATCGGCCGCAACAAGCCGAACGACGAGCAGAAGGCGAAGGCCGCAGAACTGCTCGCCGCCGCCGAGAAGATCGCGACCGGCGACCTCGCGGATCGCCTTATGGGGCCGCGCTTCGCGAAGGAGCGCCTGCAGATCGGCATGGAAGCGCCGGACATCGTCGGCGAAGACGTGGACGGCGTGCCGTTCAAGCTCAGCGACTACCGCGGCAAGGTGGTCGTGCTCGACTTCTGGGGATTCTGGTGAGGCCCTTGCCGGGCCATGATCCCGCACGAGCGGTCGCTCGTGGATCGTCTGAAGGACAAGCCGTTTGCTCTGCTGGGCGTCAACAGTGACGAAGACAAGGCCTACTACGCCGCCGAACAGAAGGCGATGGGCGTCACCTGGCGTTCGTTCTGGAACGGGCCGAAAGGCACCGGGGGTCCGATCTCGACGCGGTGGAACGTGCGTGGATGGCCGACCATCTACGTGATGGACCACAAGGGCGTGATCCGGTTCACCAACGTGCGCGGCGAGAAGATGGACGAAGCCGTCGATCAGCTGCTCGCCGAGATGGCGAAGGAAGGCAAGTAGCCGACCAGCGTGCACCGCCGAGGCGGTGCACGCCGTCAGCGACGCGTCACCGGCTCGACGTGCAACACCTCGCTCGCCGCGGTCGAGGTGACCGCGTACGGGAACCGATGGCTCGACGCCGCGGCCCCGTGCCGGCCCTGCTTGTCGAGCGCGATGAAGCAGATGTCGAGCGCGTAGCCGCGCGGATCGATGCGGGCGATGCGGTGCAGCACCTCCTCGCACGCGGCCTGCGGATGCCGGCCCTGCCGCATCAACTCGACGATCCAGAACGTCGCGCAGTAGCGCATCACGTTCTCGCCGATGCCGGTCGCACCCGCTGCGCCGACCTCATCGTCGACGTAGAGGCCAGCGCCGAGGATCGGTGAGTCGCCGACGCGCCCCGGCAGCTTGCCGCCGGCACCGCTGGTCGAGCAGCCGCCCGCGACGTGCCCTTCCGCATCGAGCACCAGCACGGTGACCGTGTCGTGGCCACTGCGATCGGGATTCGGATCGCGCTGGCGCGCCACCCATGCCGCCTTCTTCGCCGCGAGATCCTGCACGTCGACCGAAGCGACGCCGTGCTCGAGCGCGAACCAGCGCGCGCCTTCGCCGACCAGCATCACGTGCTTGCTGTGTTCCATCACGGCGCGCGCGGCGCTGATCGGATGCACGATGCCCTCGAGCCCCGCGACGCTGCCGGCGCGGTGCCCGGGCCCGTCCATGATGCAGGCGTCGAGCTGCGGATAGCCGGCGGCGTTGGGGCCACCACCGAGGCCGACCGAACCATCCGAACTCAACCGCTCGATCTCGCGGATGCCGGTCTCGACTGCATCCAAGCGCGAACGGCCGTCGCGCAGCGCCTGCATCGACAGCTCGGTCGCGATCTTGCCGAATGGCCAGGTCGCGACCACCAGCGGCCCCTTCGCGGGCGGGCTGGCGACTGGCCCTGTACCGACGCAGGCCGACAGCGCGAACGAAGCGGAGAACACGACGACAGCGAACAACGTTCGCGACGAGTGCGGCGACGACATGGGCGGCGGATCCTAGGGAACCGCACCGCGCTTGCGGAGCTTGCCCTCGGCTCGGCCGCACGATCCTCGCGCCCCACCGGCACGCTGACGCCGTCACACGCTTGTCGGCAGGGTCATCGGCTGGGCCTTGTGGCCCATGCCACGGCGGCCGCCGCCGCACGAGCCGCGACGACCGCGCCGACGACAAGGACCTGATCCGCGGCAGCGACCGAAGCACCTGGGAAATCCGAGCCAGCCCGGGCAGGAATGACGTAAGAGCGTTCCCAGACGACCAGCTCGGTGCGGCCCGCCCCATCCACATCGAGTTGCCTGGGTCGTGTCAGCAATGTTCTCGCAACTGCTCCGACGCCCAAACCGCTTCCTCGAACGTCGCAAGACCCGCCGCATCGCCGCCATCGTGACGGCGAGGTTCCCGATGGCGGACCAGCAGTTCGCCTACGTCCACCTGCAGCGGCTGGCGCTGCGCCTGGATGCCGACTTCAGCGTCTTCTACGAAGATCCCGTCGATCCGCGCACGCTGGATCCGGAGACGAAGCCGTGGTTGAGCCAGGGCTTCCTGTCGCCGCGCAGCCTGCTGAAGGAAGACGCCGACATCGACCACTTCCGGCGCACCTGCCCGGACCGGCTCGCGACGGCCCTGATGCGCGTCGCTGGCGCACTCGGCTGCCTGCCCGAAGCCGTGCTCCAGATCGACGAGGCGCGCGCCGGCATCAGCCAGGCGCGCATGGTGCAAGCCTGGGCCGCCGACGTGCTGGTCTCGTTCTACGCGTTCGAAGGCGGGCTGAAGGCCTACCTGGTCTGCGCGCTGCTGCAGATCCCTCGGCTGCTCTTCCTCGGCGAGCTCGGCGGCGGCGAAGAGAACTGGTTGGTCCGACTGCTGCCGCTGCACGTGCGGCAAGCCGAGTGGGTCGTGGTCCCCACCGAAGCCATGATCGAAGAACTGGTGGCCCGCTTCGGTGAGGAAGTGCGGAGCAAGGTCCTCTGCACCTACGGCAACCCGAACTGGGAGATCGACATCACCCGCCGCACCGCGGCCATCCTGCGTGGCCGCCCCGCCGCGGTGACCCGCAAGGACCTCGGCCCGGAACCGGCCTTCCGCACGCAGATCCAAGCCAGGCTGGCGCACCAG
>CAMAUH010000159.1 GCA_945861365.1 Candidatus Kuenenia stuttgartensis | reverse complement strand
CGCGCAAGCACGTGCTGCGCACACTGGTCACCTCGGCGACCTACCGCCAGGACAGCCGGCAGCGCGCCGAAGCCGCCAACGCCGATGGCGACAACGTGCTGCTGCACCGGCAGAACGTGCGACGCCTCGAAGCCGAAGCCTTGCGCGACGCGCTGCTGGCGGTCGCCGGCCGCCTCGACCCGACGCGCTTCGGTCCGCCGATCGAATTGCCGCTCGGCGACCAGCCGCAGCAGCGCGGGCGCCCAGACCGCGACGGACCGCTCGACGGCGCTGGCCGCCGCACGATCTACCTCGCCGTGCGCCGCAACTTCCGCTCGCCGCTGCTGTGCGCGTTCGACCAACCGACGCCGTTCGCGACGGTCGGCGCGCGCAACCAGTCGAACGTGCCAGCACAGGCGCTGGCGCTCGCCAACGACGCGTTCGTGCATGCGATGGCCGCGGCCTTCGCGGCCCGCCTGCTCGACTACGCCGCGTTGCCGGCAGCGCAGCGACTGGCGCAGGCCTACCAACTGGCGATCGCGCGCCCGCCGACTGCCGACGAACAGGCCGCGTGCGATGCGTTCCTCGCCGCCGCTGCAGACGAACGGCAGGGCTGGACCGACCTGTTGCACGCGCTGCTGAACACCACCGAGTTCTGCTTCCGCCGATGAACCCGCCACTGCCCCACCGACCGACCCGCCGCGACCTGCTGCGCGCGGCCTGGAACGGCTTCGCGCTGCTGCCGCTGTCGCAGCTCGGCCAACGCCGTGACGGCGACCGCGGCGCTGCACCACGCCACCACCCGCCGCGCGCGCGCTCGGTGATCTTCCTGTACATGGATGGCGGACCGAGTGCGCAGGACCTGTTCGACTACAAGCCGCGCCTGCAGGCCGAAGACGGCAAGCCGTTCGCGCTGCCGATGGAGCCGACGCAGTTCAACGACAACGGCAACACGCTCGGCCCGCGCGCCCGCTTCGCGCAGCGCGGGGACAGCGGCCAGTGGATCAGCGACCTGCTGCCGCACCTCGCCACGCAGGCAGACCGCTTGTGCATGGTGCGCTCGATGGTCGCCGACTTCAGCGAACACACCAACGCCAACTACTTCCTGCACACCGGCAGCGGCCTGCAGGGCCGGCCCTCGTGCGGCGCTTGGATCAGCTACGGCCTCGGCAGCGACACCGCCGAGCTGCCGGCGTTCGTCGTGCTGAACGGCGGCCTCGTGCCGCCGGGCGGCGTCGACAACTTCCATTCGGGCTTCCTGCCGGCGCACAGCCAGGGCTCGCTGCTGGCGATGCGCGGCGAGCCGCTGCCGAACATCGCGCCGCGTGAAGGGCAAGGCGGTCGCCAGCAGCGCAAGGTCGAGCTGGTGCGCACGCTGAACCGCGCCGCGAACGCGCACGCCGGCAGCGACCCGGCGCTCGACGCCGCGATCCACAACCACGAACTCGCGTTCCGCATGCAGGCGGCGGTGCCGGACCTGCTCGACCTGCGCGCCGAACCGACGACGCTGCAGCATCTCTACGGGCTCGACGACGAGTACGAACCGACGCGCACGTTCGCGCGGCAATGCCTGCTGGCGCGCCGCCTCGTCGAACGCGGCGTGCGCTTCGTCGAGTTGACCTGCCCCGACACCCACCACGACCGCTGGGACCAGCACAACGACCTCGACAACGGCCTGCGCGACAACTGCCGCATGGTCGATCGGCCGATCACGGCACTGCTGCAGGACCTCGCCGCGCGCGGACTGCTCGACGAGACGATCGTGCTGTTCGGCGGCGAGTTCGGCCGCACGCCGTTCCGCCAGGGAGCGCTCGGCCGCGATCACAATCCGTTCGGCTTCACGATGTGGCTCGCCGGCGGCGGCTTCCGGGCCGGCCACAGCCACGGCGAAACCGACGACTACGGCTACAAGGCCGTGCGCGATCCGGTGTCGATCCACGATCTGCACGCGACGATCCTGTGGCAGCTCGGCCTCGACCACGAGCGCTTCACCTACCGGTTCGGCGGTCGCGACCTGCGCTTGACCGACGTGTTCGGCAACGTCGTGCGCCCACTGCTCGCGTGAACGCGGCCGCACCGGATACAACGCGGCGATGACGCTCTCCCGCCGCTCGCTGCTCGCCGCCGTTCCCGCCACCGCACTCGGCGCCACCCTGGCCCGCGCGCAGGACCCCGTGCCGGCCAAACCCGCGGCGACGCCGAAGACGAAGTTCGCCGCCAACGTCGAGATGTGGTGGGGCGGCCTGCCGTTCCTCGACCGCATCAAGAAGGCGCACGAGCTCGGCTTCCCGGCGATCGAGTTCTGGCCATGGCGCGGCAAGGACCTGACCGCGATCGCGGCGCTGACCGAGGAACTCGGCATGCAGGTCGCACAGTTCACCGGCTGGGGCTTCTCGCCGGGCCTCAACGAAGCGAAGAACCACGAGCGCTTCGAGAAGGAGATCGAGGCCGGCTGCCGCGCCGCGCACCAGCTGCGCTGCAAGATGATGACGGTGGTCGCCGGCAACGACGTCGCCGGCATGACGCAGGCCGAGATGCACGAGCAGGTCATCGCCGGCCTGAAGCGCGTCACCAAGCTGGTCGAGAGCGAGGGGATCATGCTGATCCTCGAACCGATGAACATCCGCGTCGACCACAAGGGGCACTGCCTCTACGGCAGCGAAGCCGCGGTGCGCATCTGCCGCGCCGTGAACTCGCCGATGGTCAAGATCAACTGGGACCTCTACCACTGCCACATCAGCGAAGGCGACCTGTGCGGCCACCTGCGCGACGGCTTCGACCAGCTGGGCTACGTGCAGCTGGCCGACCACCCGGGCCGCACCGAGCCGGGCACCGGCGAGATCCACTACCCGCGCGTGCTGAAGGAACTGCAGGCCCTGGGCTACAAGGGTTTCGTCGGCGTCGAGTGCAACCCGAGCAAGCCGGAAGCCGAAGCGGCGCGCGGCCTGTGGCACGCCGACCAGTGGTGAACGCGAAGTTCCCGGCCGGCAGCCCCTGGCGCGAACCGTCGGCGGCGTGAGAATGCCGCCCCGCGTCACTTCGACGCCGTGAGGTTGCATGCTGGCACCGTTCGTCTTGCTGGTGGCGTCGCTGCAGGATCCGAGTCCCGCGCCGCCGACCGCACCGACAGCCGTGAGCTCCACCGCGGCGGACTCGTGGTTCACGCCAGCCCAGGCCGCCGCCTGCAGCGCCGCGGCCGATCGAGGCCTCGCGTGGCTGGCGGCGCAACAGCTCGAAGCGGGCTGCTGGACGGGCTACGTCGGCCACAAGATGAACGACGGCTACGTGGAGCTCGAGAACGGCCTGCCGCCCGAGACGCAGCGCCGGACCGGCCATGGCCACCCCGGCGTCAGCGCCCTGTGCGGCATGGCCTTCCTGGCCAGCGGCAGCCTTCCGGATCGCGGCCCGCACGCCGACGTCGTGCAACGCGCGATCAGCTACATCGTGCGGATCTCGCAGGAGAACGGCTACCTGACCGACTCCGGCGAGCGCATGTACAGCCACTCCTTCGCGACGCTGTTCCTGGCCGAGGTCTACGGCATGGCCGGCACCGTCGAGGTGAAGACCACGCTCGAACGCGCGGTCAACCTGATCACCGACTGCCAGAACGCGCACGGCGGCTGGCGCTACAACCTGTTCGATCGCGAAACCGACCTGTCCGTGACCGTCTGCCAGGTGCAGGCGCTGCGGGCGGCGCGCAACATCGGCATCCGCGTGGCGCCGGCGACCATCGACCGGGCGATCGCCTACGTGCAGCAGAGCCGCGTCACGTCGGGGCGCCACCGCGGGCTCTTCTACTACAAGATCCACGGCCGGGGCGCCTACGACAAGCCGGACGAGTACGCCATCAACGCCGCCGCGCTGACCGCCCTCAGCAGCGCTGGCATCCACGACGACGACCTGCGCGACCCGGTGCTGGAGTTCCTGCGCGGCGAGTACCCCTCGGTCGCCGGCTGGTACCGCACCCACTTCTACTACTGGTACGGCAACTACTACGCGGCACAGGCCTTCTACCAGGCCGGCGGACCGCGCCTGCGCGCCTACTTCGCCCGGCTGGCGGAAGACCTGCTCGCCAGCCAGCTGCCCGACGGGCGCTGGCGGAACACGACCGGCCCCGGCGACGAGCTCGGCACTGCGATCGCCTGCATCCTGCTGCAGATGCCCAAGCAGTACCTGCCGATCTTCCAGCGCTGACGGCAGCGGGCGGCAGGGCGCGCTGCCCGCGATGTTGGCCCTTGATTCCGCCCCGTCACGGGCCACGATCCGCAGCCGGTCAACCTCGGTCCGTCCGGTCAACCACGGTCAGTCAGGGCGTATGCAGAACCAATCCGCGCGTGTCGTTCTCGGCGCGTGCCTTTTCGCCGCTTCCCTCGCGGCGCAGGCACCAGCGCCTTCCAACAGTTCCGATCCAAGCACTGGCGCCTTCGCCGCCGCAACCACCGCGGGCGCCGACAGCGGCCTCGCGAAGGCCGATGCGACCGGTGGCACCGGCCTGCTGCGCGGCAAGCAGCGCTTCGAGGTGCCGCAGGACAGCGTCGACTACACGCTGCGCGGCCTGTTCCTCACCCACCACGGCGACTTCATGCGCTTGCGCGAGCGCTACACGCCGCAGGTCGAGATCGCCGGACGCACGATCATGAACGGTCGCGTCATGAACGATCCCGGTAGCTTCAACCTGCTCGGCTACGACTTCGACGCGAACCTGCCCGCGTTGGTTTCGACGGACGGCTACCTGTCGGTCGGTGGCTACTACAAGGCGCGCCGCTACATGACGTCGCGCAACTTCGGTCGCCGCGGCAACACCGGCGGCCTGAGCGATGACACGCTGGTGTCGACCGGTATCCGCCTCGGCTTCGGCACGTTCATCAACGACAACGTGCACCTGGAGGCGCAGGTCGCGCCGAGCGTGTTCTCGGACTTCGACGGCCCGCTGAAGCACCAGGACTACGACTTCCCGGCGCACGCGCTGTTGACCGTGCGCACGATCCCCAACTTCTTCTTCAAGGTCGGCGCGCGCTACAACCAGACCTTCGAGGATGCGCCGTGGCTGCCGCTGCTCGGCTTCAGCTGGGTGATCGACAACTTCCGCATCGACGTGCTCGCTCCGCAGAGCATCGAGATGTCGCTGTGGACGGACGACCAGAAGTTCGGCTTCCTGGTCGGCGGTTACGTGTCGGGTGCTGAGTACCGGGTCCACACGGACTCGCCCTTCGGCGACCAGACGGCGAACGCGCGCGTGCAGGAGTGCATCGTCTACCTCGGCATGCTGTCGCGCCTCACCGAGAACCTGTCGTTCGGCGGCAAGGTCGGTTGCGTCGTCGCGGGTGACTACAACCTCACCAGCGGCTCGCCCACCTACAACCGCGTGAACGGCCAGCTCGAACCGGCGCTGTTCGGCGAGCTGTCGATGGGCCTGTCGTTCTGAGTCGGCGCGCCGCGTCGACGGCGAGCGCCGTCGACGCACGGCGCTCGCGCCCTGCGGACGATCACGCTCCGCCGCTTGCCAGCACTCCGACGGACGCCCGCTCGCGCTTCAGAGGATGCGCTTGCCGAACGCGCTGAGGATCACGTCGACGGCCACTTCGCCCGACTGGTTCTTCACGTCGAGGATCGGGTTCAGCTCGGTGATCTCGAGGCTCGTCATCAGCCCGGTGTCGCTGACCATCTCCATCAGCAGGTTGGCTTCGCGCCAGCTGATGCCGCCCTTCACCGGCGTGCCGGTGCCGGGCACGTCGCGCGGGTCCATGCCGTCGAGATCGAACGACACGTGGAAGCCGGCGGTGCCGTCGCTGACGAAGCCGATGCACTCCTGCATGATCGCGCGCATGCCGCGCTCGTCGACGTCGCGCATCGTGTAGGCGTGGATGCCCGACGACTTGACGATCTTGCGCTCGACCTCGTCGATGTCGCGGATCCCGATCAGGCAGACGTTCTTGCGTTCGACCTTGGGCCAGAACCCGCCCATCTCGACCAGCCGCGGGTGGCCCATGCCGCACAGCGTGGCGAGCGGCATGCCGTGGATGTTGCCGGTCGGCGAACTCTCCGGCGTGTTCATGTCGCCGTGCGCGTCGACCCAGATCAGGCCGAGCTTCTGGCCGCGATTGCGGAAGTGCTCGCTGACGCCGCTGACGGTGCCGATCGCGATGCTGTGGTCGCCACCGAGCACGATCGGGATCTCGCCCTGCTCGAGCGAACGGCGCACGCGCAGCCGCAGCCGGTTGCAGACGTGGTAGATCGGCTCGAGGTAGCGCGCGTTCGGGCTGCCCGGGTCGCGCGTCTCCGGCGCTGGCACGCCGACGTCGCCATCGTCTTCGACGGTGAAGCCGAGGTGACGCAGGCCGGCGGCGACGCCAGCGATGCGGATCGCGGACGGACCCATGTCGACACCACGGCGGCCGGCGCCGAGGTCCATCGGCACGCCGACGAGACGGACGATCTTCTGTGCGGGAACGGGGCTCATGCGGGCCGGGCAGTCTACGCCGGCAGCAGCTCGACCGGAGCACCGCGTCCGACTTCGAGCGCCTGCGCGGCGCTACCGCCGTTGCGAGCGACTTCGAGCAGGCCGAACGAGCCGACGTAGGCGAGCAGTTCGCCCTGCGCCACGTCGCCGTAGGTCGCGTGCAGCGGGATCGTGCGGCCGGCGATGCGCAGTGCCTGGCCCTCGACCGGGCCGAGGTTGGTGATCAGGTTGCCGTAGTGGTCGATGTGCACGACGCGTGGCGCACCCGAACACGGATCGGTGCCGAGCTGCGGGTTCGGCACGCGCGGACCGAGCGCCGAGAAGCCGTAGCGTCCCGTCGCAAGCCACGCGGCGACCGGTGCCAGCAGATCGCGGCCGTGGAACGTGCGCGACTCCGGCTGCAGCCCGAGGTGGTCGGCGTCGATCGCGCGCACGTCGGTCGCGGCATCACCGGCCAGCACCGCGGCCAGCAGGCCGTTATCGGGCGCGAGCCAGTAGCAGTCGTGCGCGGCGACCGCGAGCAGGCGACGGTCGGTGCCGACGCCAGGATCGACGACGGCGACGTGCACCGTGCCGGTCGGGAAGCGGCCGATCAGCGCCATGCAGTGGAACGCGCCGGCGTCGAGGTCCTGCGGCGGCACGGCGTGGCTGATGTCGACGATCTGCACCTTCGTCGCCGCGCGCATCATGGCGCCCTTCATCACGGCGACGTACGGATCCGCGTGACCGAAGTCGGTCAGCAGCGTGACGAGGCCGGAGGGACGAGGCAGCATCGCAGGCCTAGTGATCCGCCGGTTGCCCGAGCAGCGCGATCAGTTCCGCCTTCTTCTGCTCCATCACCTTCTGCGTGTCCGCTTCGAGGCACATGCGCAGGAACGGCTCGGTGTTGCTCGGCCGCACGTTCACCCACCACGTCGGGCACGTCACCGTGACGCCGTCGAGGAAGTCGACCTTCGCCCCCGGCTCCTTGCCGAACTTCGCCTCCACCTGCTTCATCAGCGCGTCCTTGTCGGCGACCTTGAAGTTGATCTCGCCGGTGCCGAAGTACTTGCGCAGCGGGTCGGCCGCCTGCTTCAGCGTCTTCTTCTCCTGGCTCAGCTGGTTGAGGACCAGCACCGCCGCCAGCACGCCGCAGTCGGTGAAGAAGTTCTCGGCGAAGTAGAAGTGCCCCGACAGCTCGCCGCCGCCGATGCAGTCCGTCCTGCGCATCGTCTCCTTCATGAACGAGTGCCCGACGCGCTCGCGCACCGGCCGCCCACCCATCTTGACGATCTCCTCGGGCAGCACCTTGCTGGAACGCAGGTCGTAGATGATGCCCTTGCCCGGGTGGCGCTGCAGCATGCCGCGCGCCAGCAGCACCGTGATCAGGTCGGCGTGCACCGTGCGGCCCTCTTCGTCGACGAACGCGCAGCGGTCGGCATCGCCGTCGAACGACAGCCCGAGGGCTGCCTTGTGCTTCTTCACCGAGGCGCGCAGGTCGTCGAGGTTCGACTCCTTCAGCGGGTTCGCCTCGTGGTTGGGGAAGGTGCCGTCGAGTTGCTCGTAGAGCGGGATCACCTTCAGGCCGGGGATCTTGGCGAAGATCTGCGGCGACTCGGCCGCACCCATGCCGTTCGCGTAGTCGATGCAGACGGTCATCGGCGCGATGCCCTTCTGGAAGTTCGCGATGTGCTCGATCCAGTCCTTCTTGACGTCGACGAAGTCGCGCTTGCCCTTCTTCGCCGCGAACTTGAAGTCGTTCTTGGCGACCAGCGCCTGGATGTCCTTGATGCCGGTGTCGCCCGACATCGGCCGCGCCTCCTTCTTGCACAGCTTGAAGCCGATGTACTGCTTCGGATTGTGCGACGCGGTGACGGCGAGGCCGCCGTCGCAGGGGATCTTGCCGATGCCGTAGTAGACCATCGGCGTGCTGGCGAGGCCGATGTCGACCACGTCGCAGCCCATCGACAGCATGCCGTCGATGACCGCGTCCTGGATCTCGGGCGCCATCGTGCGCATGTCGCGCCCGACGACGAGGCGCTTGGCCGAGAGGAACTGCACCATCGCCGCACCGATCTTGAACGCGATCTTGGCGTCGATCTGGTCGGGGTAGGTGCCGCGGATGTCGTAGGCCTTGAAGATGCTCACGGGGATCTCGGATCAGGAGGGCGAGGAGGACGTCGCCGGCGCGAACGAGGCGCAGGCTGTGATGCAACGCTGCACCGCGGCGTCATCGACGTCGCGGTGCAGCACGAACCGCAGGCGCCGCGGGCCGGCCTTGCTGGCCAGCACG